>JAKIYB010000258.1:0-6424 GCA_022708765.1 Armatimonadota bacterium
AGATCGCCTGGTACAATTCCCATACCTTGTCGAAGATGACCTGCGCCGCTTCCGGCTCCGTCATCAGCAGCACGAAGAGCTCTTCACCGTACAGTTGATGGGCGGTGGTGTAGGGGGCGTGGATATTCATCATGCCGCTCTTCACCATGAAGATGTCGGCGGCGTCGCCGTAATGGCGTTCGATGTCGCGATACTGCGCCAGCAGCCGATCCATTACCGGATGATCGGCGGATGAGCGCGGGTCAATGGCGGCGATCTCCTCGATGGACAGGTTCGCCCAGGGCGCGCCCACGCTCTCCAGCGTAGCGTCGTCGGGAAAGCGCCACGGCGCTCCCTGCGTGTGGAGCATCAGGTCAATGGGCTGGATGAAGATGCCCGGCATTGGCCGGGGATTCGCGTCCCCCACCCCGAAATCACCGAGCTGCTCGTAAAGGAACCGGCTCTCCGCCGCCATGATCTCGGCGCGGTAGGCGAAGTCGAAGTAGTAGGCTTCGCCATATTTCACGCCCAGGTGCTTCGCATAATAGGCCGGCATGTAACCGAGCCAGATGTTGACGCGTGACATAACTACTTCCCCTCACTCCTGCCCTTCTCCGCAGAGGAAAATGCTGTCCGGTACCCCCCTCCCCATGTAGGGGAGGGACTGGGGAAGAGGTGAACGCCGGTATGACGATGCGCCTGGTTCACCTAACCCCCTGGCCCCCTTCCATAATACTACTACCGTATTTCGTCCTCTGCACCCCCCTGAAAGGAGGGTGCGAACGTTGTGAAGGACGCTAAAGCGCCCTGAGCACAGAGACGCAGGAGCGCGCTTCAGCGTGCTTGCATTGGTTCGCCACCTCCTTCAGGGGGTGGAGCAAGTGATGTGCGGTAGTAGCACTAAACGGGAAGGGGGAAAGAATGGAACATGCGCACTTGTCGCTATCCCGTCTTCCCCAACTCCCGGCACGCCTCGATCATCGCGTAAATATTCTCATCCGGCGTTTCGCCGCCGACCTGGTCGCCGGTGCCGACGATGAGGCGGCGCTTGTCGGGGCCCCATTGTTCGAAGATTTCGGCGACTTCGCGGCGCACGTCGGCGGCGGTGCCGCGGATGAGCGTTTCCACGGTGTGGACGTTGCCGTTCACCGTCACGCGGTCGCCGAGGGCGCGGCGGACGACGCCCAGGTCGGTGACGTCGCCGCCGGGCGGGCGCTCGAAGGGACACACGCAGTCGGCGCCGCAGGTGGCCAGGTCCGCCAGCGAATCCATGCATTTCCCGTGGAAATGAATGTGCAGCAGGCGGCCGTGGGCGTGGGCGACATCGGCCATGGCGCGCACCACCGGCCAATCCCAGCGCCGCCACATCGCCGGGCTGATGAGCGAGATGCACGACCACGCGCAGCCGATGACCAGCGATTCGCCGGTGGTGTGCGTGCAGGCGGCCTCGGTGTAGCGGCGCACGTAATCCAGGTATTCCTCGTGCAGCGCCTCGAAAAACTCCTCGTGTTCCATCAGGTCGTAGATGCCCTGCTCAAAACCGCCTTCGCGCCCGCCGGCGATGTAGTCGAAGAACTGGCCGGGCAGCCACACCTCCAGCAGGTAGTCCTCGCCCACCGCGTCCAGCGCTTGCTGCACGCCCGTCCAATTGATCTCCTCGACGATACCGAGCGTGGAGGCTTTATACGCCGGCCAGTCACGCGCGAACTCCTTGATGGGGCGCTCTACCTCCCAGCCCGGCTCCTTCGGGTCGGCCATCCACGCCTGGGTCAGCGCGCCGTATTTCGTCGTGCGCGTGCTCCGGGTGAGGATGCGCCCCTCCGGCAGGTCGGTGCGCTCGCTGCTATACTCCACGTCGGGACACGGCGCACCGGAGAACGCCGCCCCCCAGCCCTCGGTGCCGTAGTGCTTGAAGGTCTGCTGCAGCGCCTGCCAGTGGGGCACGCGTCCGAACTCGATCATATCCAACCCGAGCAGCCGCGCCGGCAGGTAATACCAGAATTCCGGCGCCACCGGCACGTAGTCGGGCAGTTCGCCGCGGTAGGCGGCCAGCATGCGTTGTTTCGGGGTCATAGTCATGATGTGTGAGCCTCAAAGGTGAAGAGTCGGGCGTGTGTCAGGTGGAAGCGCAGCTGAATGGTCTGCCCTCTCAGTGCATCCAGGCCGCGCTCACCGGGCCAGATGACGGGCAGGTGATGCACGGCGCCCCGGCAATGCGTGTTGCCGCGCCAGACGGCTTTGCGGTCACCGCTCCAATCGGGCAGCGGTTCGCCATCGGCGCCGAGTATTTCCACGGCAATCTCGCCATGGAGGTACCAGGGATGTGACGCGAAGGAATCGCGGGTGTCGGCGTTCAGCAGCAGGTCGCCGCCGGGCCATTGCAGCGGCACGGTGTCCAGCCGCCCGCCGGCGCCGGCTTCCAGCGCGCAGAAGCGGTCCGTCGGCAGCGAGGCGTAGCCAATGGCGCCGTACTGCTGCGCGGTGTCGTACCCGTGCGCCTGCCAGCGCCCGCCGAAGTAGAAGAGCATTGAGTCGCCGATAAGGATCGGGCCGTTGCTGGCGCAGGTGCTCCAGGCTTGGTTCCAGTCGTAGGCAGCGGCGATGAAGGGCTGGCGCGAGGTGTGCCGCCACTGCTTCCCGTCGCGACTAACCATCAGGCAGGTCTGGATAACGTCGCGCGCGCAGTCCCAGTATTCCAGCAGGCCGAAGAACCACCCGTGGCGCTTGAAGACGCTCATGCCGTAATATTCGATTTCCGGTTCATCCTCCAGATCGGGGCGCAGCACCAGTTCCAGATCGGACCAGTGCTGAAAATCCGCGCTCTCGGTACGGTAGACGGCCCGCGTGCCGGTATGGGTGAACATATCTTTATGGCGGGTGTAGGTGACGTATTGGCCGTCTACCTTGCCTGCCATCATATTCGTGCGGTCGCCGGCCTGGATGAGCATCGCCGGCATCCGCTCCCAACGCAGACCGTCGGCGCTGCGGTAGCCATATAGCCCCCAGTTGCCCGCCCAGTGCGTCGTGGAATCAGGCGTCTGGAAGAGCACGGCTTTGTAGGGATACGCCGCGTCTTCCGGCTCATAAATCACGCTCGGTTCGCCTGAGAACCACGCCTCGCTGATGACGATGTTATTTGCCGTGCTTCCCCGCCACTCGACGATCCCCAGTTCCGGCTTCTCCCAGCGAATGCCGTCCGTGCTGGTCGCCAGCATCACCGGGCAGGTGGCGCCGGGGGTGAAATTGGTGTAATACATGCGCCAGCCGCCATCCGGTACGGGCACCACCGTGCCATACAGCACCACCATGCGCCCCTCCCACGGGCGGTCCGGCACGATGACCGGCTGCGGGAAGATCGTCGCCGGCAGCCAGCGCCGCGTTAACCGCCGGTGATCGGCGATGAGCGCGTCATCGAAGAAGTATTGCGGGGTGTTGAGCGGTAGTTCCATCGTTAGCTCCATTCCCCCTCTCCTGAAGGGGGAGGGGGCGAGGGGGTGGGGTTACGGCATCAACCCTTTGAACTCCTCGTAAAACGCCCGTCCTTCCTCATCATCGTTCGGCAGGAACCAGAAGCGGGCGTTGGTGTGCCGCAGCAGCCAGCGCCAGTAGTCATAGACATCGGCGAAATCCTGCTGGCGGTCCAGCATGAGATAGGGGATGAAGACCACGTTTTGCTCTACCAGCGGCTGTAATTCCTCGATGCGGGTGGCGGGGTAGTGGAACTCCGTCGCGAGGATGTTGAGGCCGGCGTTCGCCAGGTTAACGGCATGGCGGCCCCACTCGCCGCAGCCGCTTGAGCCGCGGGATGCCGAACTCGGCGTACAGTTCCGGCGAGAGCAGCGGCATCAGGTCCTCGGTGAAGGAGAGGCCGAGGCTCGACGGCAGGAATGTGTAGGGCCAGATATTGCCGCAGAGCCGGTCGTTTGTCTCACGCCGCAGGTAGTTGGCGTAGTCAATGAGGAAGTCGCACACCTTATCCAGGAAGGCGTGTACCTGCTCCGGCGCGCTATACATCGCCATCAGCAGCTCTTCCTGGTTCATGATGAGGCCGGCGGTGTTCAGCACCCCCTGCATATCGGGCGAGCGCAGCCAGAGGACGTCCGTCTCCAGCCGCGCGGAGAGCTCTTTCCACAGCCGCACGCCGTGCGCGCCGTCCAGCGCCGGGTCGTCCACCGGCTTCGGCGTCATCGCGAGCGCCTCCTCAATCTCCTGAGCTACCGGCTCGATGAAGATATTGCCCCCGGTGGAATCAAAGCGCGCCTCGCCGCCCCAGTACTTCGCGGTAGAAACGGTGCCGAAATCGGCGAAGAGATACGGCATCTGCACCCCGGGCAGCCCGGCCATCAGCCGAAGGTGCTCCGGCACGCGCTCCAGGATCACGTCATCGTCAAACGTCTGCCGATACGCCGCCTCCCACGTCACCACCGAGATCAGACACCGCCCCTCGCCGCCCCAGAAACGGGTGATGCGGTCGAGGGTCTGGTGGTAACGCTGTTCGCCGTAGAGTTGTAAGAGATGGTCCATGTTGATCTACCTTATTCACCGGTGTTTTTCTTGTAGGGAATGCCCCGCCGTGGCATTCCCGGCGGTGCGCCGTTGATTTCACCACCAAACTGTATCGTCCGGTAACGGTTGCCTACCCATTACCCAGGGAATGCCACGGCGGGCATTCCCTACAAGACGCTTGTGAACAACAATACGGTTGCGTTGTTGGAGTTCTTAGTCGCGGCGCCGCGCAGCAAGGCGCGTTTTCATATTCCCTTCACCCATCGCGGCTTGCTGCGCGGCGCCGCGACTAAGAACTTCATCATCCTCACCCTGCGTATGTCACCCCGCCGGTGAAGGGCACCCCTTCCCAGCGTTCGCCCATATTATACTCCGCCAACTCGCTCAACATCAGCTCGTAGTGGCGCAGGGGCAGGCCGGGGAAGATGGTGTTGCTGGAACTGAAGATATAGCCGCCGCCGGGGGCGCCATTCATCAGGGCGTAGCGGGCGGAGGTAATGATGGCGTCGTCGGGGCCGTCCTGCAGCAGGTTGCACTGCACGTTGCCCATCAGCGCCACCTTGCCGTAGGTGCGGCGCTTCACTTCGGCCATGTCCATGCCGGCCATCGGGTCCAGCGAGTGCAGCATGTGCGGACCGGAGGAGATCCAGTCGTCGAGGATGGGCATCAGGTTGCCGTCGGAATGCTGAATGACGAGAAGCCCTTCCGCCTTCAGCGCCGGGATGTGCCGGTGCATGTAGGGGATGATGAACTCGCGGAACATCGTCGGCGAGATGAACGGCCCGCCGTTGAAGGCGACGTCGGAGACCAGGTTGACGAAGTCGGCGCCCGCCTCCAGCATCTCGCGCCCTTCGCGGATGGCGTTGTCGGACATCGCCAGCGCCTGCGCGTGGATTTTCTCCGGATGCTCGTAGAGGTCGTCGGCGAACTGGTCGAAATCGTGGGTGGTGTCAATCGAATGGATGGACTCCCCGATATACCCACCGATGAGGATCTCCGACCCCAACTCCCGCTTCGCGATGCGCAGGCACTCCCGCTGGTCCGGCCCGCCCCAGGGGTGCCAGAGGGTGACAGCATCCCACTGGAAGCGCTCGACGATGAGCGCGTAGACTTCGATGATTTCATGCAGCAACCGGTCGCGCTCATCCGCCGTCGCCTCAGCGAGCGCCTTTCCTGATGGCATTGAGCGGCCGAACGCCTCCTGATTGAGATCGAAAATTTCCTCAAAGTGCGGGATGCGATCCGGTTCTTTGAACTGGAGGGTTGTTAAGATGCGTTGTCTGCCGTTCATGGTTTGCTCCAAGGATTCACCTCTCCCCCCAGCCCCCTCCCCTAAGCGGGGAGGGGGAGAAGCAGATAGAGAACCAAAGCTGGAATCATATTTCATCTCCCTTCCCCTCTCCCGCAAGGGGGAGGGGGCCGGGGGGTGGGGTTTATTTCACCGCCACCTGATCCTGATACGCCACCGTCAACCGCTGTTTCTCCCGCGAGCTGCGGGTGATGTGGGCGATGAGTTCATCCACCACGTAGCCGTCCCAGGCGGAGGGGGCGGGGGTTTCGCCGCGTTCAAACCACTTGAGCATGCTGGCCATTTCGACGTGGAAGGGGTTCACCTGCGGGTAGCGGTACTCGGTGGTGACGCCCGTCTCGCCGTCCATGTGCACCAGCAGCGCGCCGTTGCGGTCCGGGCGGTTCCAGGTGACGGTGTAGAGGTCCAGACGGCCCTTTACGGTGTTGATTTCCAGACGCTCGTCCCAGCCGTTGCGCTCGTAGCCGACGAATTTATACGGGTGACCGCAGGCTTCATAATGCACGATGCTGCCGTCGGGCATCCACATCATGGCGTTGCCCTGGCGGTCGGTCCAGTACAGACGCACGGCGCACTGGCGGCAGGCGCCGATGGAGCCCATCGCGGGGTGCCAGCAGAAGAAGGGCAGGT
>JAKIYB010000258.1:6445-6719 GCA_022708765.1 Armatimonadota bacterium
GCGCGCCGCCGCCGTAGTTTTTCACCATCCATGAGGGATGCTGGCGCAGGCTCTCATCCATCGGAGCGTTCCACATGTCCCACGGCTGCCAGGAGCGCGCGTAGACGCTGATGATCTGCCCCATGCCGGCGAGCAGTTCCTTTGCCTTCTGGCTAGCGGGGAAGAAGCGCTTCATGTAGGCGGTGGCGCAGAACTGGCCGCTCTCATCCGCCGCGCGGGCGATATCGGCGGCGCTTGCCGCGCTGTCCGCCAGCGTCTTTTCACAGACCACGCC
>JAKIYB010000259.1:0-6292 GCA_022708765.1 Armatimonadota bacterium
CCGCCTCGCCGCTGGCGGTGCAGGGATCGCCGCTGGGGTGGAAGATGATGGCGGACGCGACGCAGCCGGGCTGGCAGGTAAGCAACGTCGCGCTGGTGGGTGACGGCGCACCGATGAGGCTTTCCACGCAAGCGGCAAAGGTTGAGCCGGTCAAAGGCGTTATGCTCAGCGGTGAAGTGGATACGCGGACACTGAAACCCGGCGCCTATACGCTGCTCGCGCAGGCGACGAACGGCCGGCAGACGGAAACCGTGCGTCAGCCGGTGCAGATTCTCGACCAGGCGGCGCTGACGCAATCCACCACCGCCGTGTTACCCGATAAATATTTCATTGACGACCCGCTGCGTGCCGGTCTTCCGGGCATCCACACCCCGCATAAGGTGATGACCTTCGCCGATTATCTGGCGTTCGTGAAGCCGGAAATCGAAGGAGGTTGGCCCGGTTTTGAGTACCACGTGACGCGCAAGTCCGTCTCACTCGGCGGTGGCTGGTTCCAGGAATACGGCATGCGGTATGCCGCCTACGCGAAAGTGACGGGTGACCCGGTCTGGATCAAGCGCGCGCAGGACATGTTCGAAATGGCCGACGCCGCGTATAAGGCGAATAACTACGCCGGATTGGGCTGGATCAACATCCCGCTACTCTACTATTATAAGCAGTATCTCGTCGCGGTGAATGCCTGGAAACCTGAATATGATACGATGGTGAAGGACTGGGTGACGCGCGCCTTCGCCTGGAACGGCACCACCTGGCGCGGCATGAACAACTGGGGGCTGTCCTCCTCCATCCGCGGCGCCGTGCTGCATTACTGGCTGGGCGAAAAGATTCCCAACCAGGCGGAGTGGGATGCGCACGAAGCGGACGTCTGGGGCGACTTCCTTAACAACATCAAAGACATTGACGAGAATACCACCAACTACGCTCCGTGGGACCTGTGGGTTATCCTCAATTACCTAGATATGAAGGGGAAGACGGACCTGATCCGCACCGACCCACAGCTTCGCGCGCTGTTTGAGCGCTATATGCTCGAAGTCTCGCCCTCCGGCGCGCGCCCGCAGTACGGCTCGACCAATGGCTGGCACGATTCCCCGTGGGTCTATATGTATCTCTTCGAGCGCATGGCGCAAATCACCGGCGACGGCCGCTTCAAATCTCAGGCGCGGCTGATGTGGAACTACTCCGTCCGCCACGTGGAGGACTGGCACCAGTATCACCTGGTTACCGACGGCGCAATCACCTGGCTCACGCGTATCCTCGCCGAAGTGCCGGATAATGACGCCATACTGAAGCCCGTGCCGGTGGAACCGAAGAGTGTGCTGACGATGCGCGCGAAGATGATCACTCTCACCCCGCAGGAACGGCAGGAGACAAAGGAATATCAACGCACTGTTCCCGAGCGCGTGCCGGGCAAGATCGTGCTGCGGGGCAGCATGAGCGGCGACCCCAACGACGTGAACAGCATGTTCGCGCTCATCGAACTGAACGACGAAGCGGGTCACTGCGCCGCGCGCCCTACCTCGGTGAACTGCCTGATGGCACAGGATTCCGTGCTGCTGGCCAGCCAGGGGTACTATGAACAGGATGCTCAGTACCACAATATGGTACAGATCGAGGATATGGAAGGCACGCAGGGCGTGCAACCGCCGTCCACCATTACCGTGCCGGTGATGCAGGACGGCAAAGTGGCAACCTACACCGTTGCCAATGTCACCAACTACATGCGCTGGCCGATCACGGTGAACCGGCATTATTTTTTCGCCAAAGACCGTTTCCTGTGGGTACGCGACGAACTGACGTTCAACTCCACCTTCTTCGCACGCATCGGACCCAACTGGCTCTCCCGTCAAATGAACGCTACCGACGGGAAAACGTGGACGAACACCTACTTTGACAGCATGCCCTACACCGGGCTGGGTACCGGCGGCGGCATGCATCGTTGGAAGAACGCCACCTACGACCTGCTCACCTATTTCGTGCCGCGGCCGGGCATGGAGCTATCGCTGGCAGACATGACCACGCGCAACCTGTATATGAACGCCCCGCTGCGCGTGCGGCAGACCTGGCGCGGGCTGGCGAAGGAAGGCGAGACGCTCGCTTTCGACACGCTGCTCATCCCGCATAAGGTGCTGTACCAGAAGGCGGATCCGCGCCCGCTGGCGAAAACTATCACTCAGGTAGCAAACACGCCGCAGACCACCGCCATTATGTATGAAGCGCCACGTCGCGATAATGAGCGCATCATCGAGAAGGTGCTGGTAGTCTTCAGCAGCGTGCCGTTCACCGGCTCCGGCATTACCACCGATGCAAAGGTGGCCATGGTGGTCTGGCAGGGGGACAGGGTGGTGAACTGGTCGGTGTATCAGGGCACCACGCTGAAGGTCGGGGACACCGCGCTCTTCACCACGCAGGCGCCGGCGAACGGCGAGAAATAACGCGCTGACCGGAGGAATGAATATGCGACACCCGTCTCTGGTGGCCATGGGTTTGCTGTGCCTGTGCGCCGGGCTGCTGGCGGCGCCGATTGGCGACGTCCAGCGGTTATATGACTGGTCCGATCTGCCAGTGCTGGATGGCGGGCGACTGCAAGAGGCGTCAAATTGGCGCGGGGCGAACGCCGGGAAGCTGGTGGACGCCGCGCCGGGGCAGTGCGTGCTGCTGGAAACGGATGGACCAGGGTGCATCGAACGGCTGTCCATCAACAGCATCCAGGGGCGTCTGAAGGTGTTTTGCGACGGCGCGGCCGCGCCACAGCTCGATATCCCACTAGAACAGCTCTACCCCGACTGGCAGCGATGGAATACCGCAAAGAACGCCAACCTGGACGCGAACTATCCACAGACCTTCCCGTTCCTCATCCCCTTCACGCTGAGGGCGCCAGGCATGAAAAACGCCTGTTACTTGCCAATCGCCTATGCGAAGAGCGTAAAGGTCGTGTGGGAACACGACCCTGGACGGCCGTGGGGGTATTTTACGGTACTGTACCGCCGCTATCCGGCGAACACACCGGTGACGACCTTCTCGCTCGACGCGCTGAAGCGGCAGGAGACGGCGGTGCGCGCGGCGGCCAACGCCTGGCGCAAGATGGGCGAGATGCCGCATCGCCTGCCAACGGACCAGGTAAAGACGGGCACACTGACGTTAGGGGCAAAGGCGGCTACGGAGATCTATACCGCGCCCGGCGCGGGCACGGTGA
Source organism: Armatimonadota bacterium (assembly GCA_022708765.1). Classification (GTDB taxonomy): domain Bacteria; phylum Armatimonadota; class Hebobacteria; order CAIYQO01; family CAIYQO01; genus JAKIYB01. The sequence goes on from JAKIYB010000259.1 coordinate 3,194, forward strand.
TCGGCCTACGGCTTCGCGCGAAACCCTGGCATGTTGCTATTGACCGCCTGTTGGTATTGCGCGCCTACTGGGACGGCGAGGCGCGTCCCTCGGTGGAGACGCCCATCGGACTGCTGTGCGGCAGTATCGGCGGCGCCCGGCAATCGCTGGTGCTACCAGTGGGCGGTGGCGACAAGGACGGGTGGTACTGGTGCTACCTGCCGATGCCCTATGCCAATGGCGCGCGGCTGACGCTCGAAAACCTCAGCGGGCACCAGATTCCTGAACTGGAGTATGAACTCACCGTGCGGCCTGGCCAGCCGGCAAACGGCGCCGGGCGTTTCTGCGCGCGCTGGAAGCGCGACCGCCAGGTGGGCGAGGAGAAGGTCTACACGCTGCTGCAAGCCACCGGCGCCGGGAAGCTGGTCGGTTATAACCTGGATATCCGCGGCTGCCCACTGGCCGAGAAGTATTCCGCCCGCAAATCGCGCATGCTGCTCTACCGCGATGGCGAAGCGGAAGCGAGCATCGCCGATACCGCGCTGATGCAATATTACTACGGCGGGTGGTACGGCGGACCGAACTGGGACACCCCGCTCTCCGCCATCCCCATCATGGACTTCGCCACGCGCGGCACGTATGGCGACTACCGCTACTTCCTCACCGACGCGCCGGACTGGACGACTGGCGCGCGACTGGTATTCGACGCATCGAAAGATGAACTGGCGGGGATGGATTACAGCAGTGTTGTCTACTGGTATCGCGCGCCGGCGGGACGCGATACACTGCCGCCCGTCACCCACGACGCGCTGCTGCTGGCGCCGCGCGAGCCGAATGTCTACGAGGCGGAAGCGCTGGTGAAGACGGCAACCATCACCGGGGGCGATCTGCTGGTGGTGGATGACCGTGATGAACGCTATCTGGTGAGCGGCAACGCCTTCATCAGCTTCGCGCCGTTGGGGTATCGGGAGAGCATCACCTTCCGCGTGCCCGTGGAGACCGCCGGCAACTACCTGCTGCGTATCCGTCCGATCTTTGGCCCCTCCGGCGGCCTATGGGATGTCTCGGTGAATGGTTCCGCCATCCCCGGCCCTAAGGACAATGCGCATTTCAATACCCAGACGTATGAAACGGGCTTTCAACTGGCATATACTGGCGGCTGGATGAAAATGGGCACGTTCCCCTTCACCGCCGGCGAAAACACTATCACGTTCGTATCGCACCCCGGCTACGCGGGACTGATTCAGCGGGGCATCCTGCTGGGACTGGATGCCATGCAGTTGGAACCGGTAAAGTGATGGCAGCGGCTTTTCACGCGTAACGGCCCCGGACTTGATAATCCGGGGCCGTTTCGTGCATGACGTTACCGCGGAGGTTAGAGCACGCCAAAGGTCAGGTTCACCACGGTCATCCATTGGTTGTTGCCAGCAGCGCCGTTGCCGCTGGTATAGAGCGCAGCCTTGTCATTGGCCATGGCGCCCGAGACGTTATTCGTCGAGGCACAGGCGCCATAGGTCGCGCCCCCGGGAGCCGTCACCGACAGATATGTCTGCTTGCCGGCGACAATGGTAAGCTTGAAGTGGTAGTAGTTCGGGACGGAGAAGGTGGGGGGCGTCGTCCACGCGCTTACCGTGCCGTTTACCCAGGTATTGCCAATGCCGGCGGTTTTCACCGGGGTAGTGCTGCAAGCGTAAAGTTTCGCGCCTGTTTGACTCAACGTGTTGGAGATACCGGCGGCAAAACCGTTGGAAACGGGCATTACGTTCGGATCATAGCCCCCCGCGCCCATCGCGCCGGCTGGCGCGGCCACCGAGCCATTGTCATACAGGGTCAGGTAGTAGGGCGCGTAAATGCCCCCGGGACCGGCAGTCATATTCATGTCCCACTCAATGGCCACGTCGGGGATGGTCGTGCCGTTTTTCAGCACGGCGGCGGGCATGGTAATGAAATCAGAGCGCTCATACTGGCTCGCGGTCATGTGCCGGACATAAAACGGGCCGGTCTGGGTCTCAACCGTCTGCGGCGCGGGGAACAGGTCATACCCCCGCCCGGCCAGCGTCATGCCGAGACTGGTTGCGTCTTTCAGCGTTTCGTATGCCACGTGCCCATCCATGCAGCTCATCACCGCGCCTTTGTTATGGCGGGGATCAAGATCCGTATCCACCGTGTATAACGTGTAGTTGGGCAGCGGATTGCTCATGCTCAGGTCCGCGGTCACCAGCGTGGCGGAGGGATTTTGCACGTCACCCATCGCTTTGCCAAGCAGGAATTTGTTAAAGCCATATTCAGGAGCCGTATTGTTTCCTTTGCCGGTCTTCGTCGGACAATCATAAATGCTCGGTTCATTGTAGTCCTTCAACAGCGAAGACCAGGCGGAAGTTCCGGTATCCGGCATGAACGTTTCTTCATTGTCCTGCACATACATCTGCACGGCAATTCCGATCTGCCGCTGGTTGTTCAGGCAAGAGTTCGTGCGCGCCTTTTCACGCGCCTTGGCGAAGACCGGGAAGAGAATGGCGGCAAGAATAGCGATAATCGCGATCACCACCAGCAACTCAATGAGGGTAAACCCTCGACGCATAGGTACCATTCGTTTGCCTCCTCGACAATACTGGATGTGTTGGGCGCCATCGGGATGGTTTGGTTTCCACCCTACTGCTCTCAAATACATGGGTATAAGTATAGTTATATTACCCAATGTAAGTGCAGTTTATGCCAGCACTGCCCTGCTGTCAACATCATGGCGCCAATATATTCGCGACACTGCTTCGCGCCCAGCTTATATGAAAGAGGTGCCGTCAGTTGACAGTTCCGCCGCTCATGCCTACACTGATATTGGTTTTCGCATTCCCCGCGCCCCGGCAGACCGTTCAGCATGCCATGACATAAGGATGCCGCGATGAGTCAACAACACAAACAGGAGCTTGGTTCTTCGATTGCTGCCTCGCCCCGGCGACATGCCATGGTCACTCAGCGCGACATCGCCGAGCGTTGCGGCATTCATCAGACGACCGTGTCGCTGGCGTTGCGGCGCGACCCACGCATCTCGCCGGAGACGACGGACCAGATACTCGCGGTCGCGGCGGAGATGGGGTACGATCCCTCCGTACACATGCCCGC
>JAKIYB010000259.1:6396-6687 GCA_022708765.1 Armatimonadota bacterium
AGGGGTATGCGGTGGTATTATCGCACCTGCCGAAGACGGCCGCGACACCCGACGAAGTATCGCTTCCGACGATCTTCCATCGCGGCGACGTGGACGGCCTGCTTTATACCATTGATGAAAACCGTTTCCGTCCCGTCTACTCGCACCTGCGTGAGACTCCCGGCTTCGGTCAGCGTCCGATGATTTCGCTGATGTGGCCCTCCGACTTGAACAGTTCCGTCATGGCGGACGACCGCCAGGGTGCCTACCTGGCGGCGAAGCACCTCCTCAACCTCGGTCATCGCCACCTGT
>JAKIYB010000025.1 GCA_022708765.1 Armatimonadota bacterium
CTCTCCAACTCTCGCTTGTTGAGTGAGGGAACCATAGCTTTCATGCGCTGTACCACGTCGGCATATTCTCCCACCGGGAGTAATGCCAGTGACGGTACTACCGCGTGGATAGCCGTCGCTGTCATGGCTGACTGCGCCTGCGCAATAGCCTCGCGCGCTGCAGTGAGTTCTTCTGCGGTGGCCCACACCTTGTCCGGGTCGCCCCAGTCCGGGTCACCGTAGCCCTCCTCACGCAACGCTTTCGCGGCGGCGCTGTAGTTCCCCCCGTGTGCTAACAGGGCGTAGACGGCGAAAAGCTTATACGGATTGTATGTGGCCGAACAACTCCCCTCCGTCTTCCCCGGACGCCGCCAATACTCCACGCCGTCAGGCCGGGTAGACATATACTGCCAGCCGTGCGTCTCCAGCAGCACGTGGTAGTCACCGCGCGCGCTGTAGTCGTCACCAGGGCGGCTCCCCCCGCCAGGAGCGGGGGGCAGGGTCGGCTCCAGTTTCGGGTTGGGGTGCACCTCGGTGAGACTCCGCATAATGTCCAGCAGCGTGTCAACGTCTTCAGCGCTAAAAACCGGAATGTCCCCCAAGCTCCCTGACACCACCCGGTACGGACAGTCCGGCGCGGGCGGCATACCCGGCAGGCGGGACGGGGCCACCGCGTAGGTGCCGGTGCCCTGCACTTCAATCAGCGTGCATTTCTTCCCGGCCTCGTTCAGGTAGGCAGCCAGCTTCATTTTCGAGTATGGGTAATCCGCGCAGCGGAAATACCGGTGGTGCCCCTTGCGCGTCTGCACGTGTGGCATGCGTTCGACCAAGTGGCCCACCCCCTGCTCGACGCACCGCTGCACGAACGTGTCATGAATGTCCGCCCGGTCATAGTCGGCAATGAGCAGATTGCCGGAGACGGCTCCCGCATATATGCCGATGCCGCAGTGCGGCTGGTCAGGCGCGTCTCCGAACCAGTCACACAGTTCGTCCACGGTCGCCAGGCGCTCATACTGCACCGTTTTCAGCGCCTCGCTCTGCATGGCCGGCGACTTGTCCGTCAATGTCACGCGAAACGCGGAGAGGCCGTATTCCTCCACGTAGGTGACGGCGGTAGACAGCGTATAGTTGTCGTCTCCGTCGTCCTCACCCTCCGGGCAGGTGTCCAGCACCATTGCCACCCCGGTTGTAGCCGGGTACAATGACGCCGGAGCCTGTCCTTCGGGCTGCGCTTCACCCTGGGCCTCGCCGTGCTCGTCACCACACGCGTCACGGCGCGGCTCTTCATTTTCATGGGGCACCGCGTCTGCTTCGGTCACCCCTACCCACGGCTCGTCATTCGACGCGTCGTCATACGGGTCAAAGTCATATTCGTCTGTCATGCTGCAAGTGCTCCTTCTCATGGCCTACCCGCGCGTTGCGAGTTTCTGCCCAAGTTGTCCATGTCCGCGCCGTGTTACACCTCGGTAGTCGGGCGGAACGCCCCCAACGGCACGTAATACTGCAACCGCGCATGCCCGGAGTAGTTCACGGCGCTCAACCGGAGTACCAGAGCAAGCGGCGCCTCAGCGTATGCGCCTGCGTCGTCGGCCACCACGCGAATGGTCTGCATACCGAGTTTGGCAAGCACCTGCACGAGGTCGGCGTCCAGGTACCAGGCGTGGAACGGCGGCGCGTCCGTGTCGTAAAGGTAAATATGTCTAATGAAAGTCAGGGTTTCCCAGTCAACCACCTGCCGCACGGTATACGGCCACAGGCGCGGGTCGTACTGCGGGAATTCGGGCACATGCACGCGCGTCATGCGTCACCGCCTTCTTCCTGGCTCGGAGCCAGTCTGTCCGCATGCGACCCGTCGTCCAGCGCCGCCACGTCCCAGTACTGGGCGGCATACTCGTCCTGAATGTGCGCCAAACGCTCGGCGTCCGCGTCGGCTTGCGCGTTCCAGTCCAGGTCGGGCAGGTCTGCGTCGGTAACAAAGTCGTCAAATGAAGTCATAGCGTCTCCCTCACTGTCTTATGAAGAACGGGTCTGAGACTTGGTCTCGTCGCCAGTCGGGTCGGGGGTGGCGTCACTGTCCGTTCCGGTATACGGCCCCGTCCACCCAAGGCGACCGGCGTTGCGCTGAATGGCGCGAGCAATACATGCCTGCCCGTAGGTGCGCCCGTCCCGGTAGCGCCGCGTGTCCCACTTCGGGCGCATGAGCGCCGACCGGCGGAACACCTGGTCAATCAGGGCGGCGTTGCCGTCGCAGTAGAAGACCAGCTTGTGACACATGGCAAAGTCCGCCTTCGAGTGGTCGTTCCTGTAGCGGGTGGTGTCGCCCCCGACGAACACCTCCAGGAACAGCGCACGGTCTTTGCCGGCAAGAATGCGTGCCAGCACCTCGTCTGGGGTTGGCACATACGGCAATGCGTGTTGCGGATAAGGTTTCATAAGCACTCCGATATACAGTGTCGCGACTGCACACTATCTGCGGGACGGCGGAACGCGTCACCAACAGTGCAGCGGTACTAGCATTTTTCCCAGGCATGGGCATAGGTTATGTCCTATTATGGGTATGTCATTAATAGGACATTCATAGGACAATTGTATGTCGGTCACGGAGGTGTTATGCCAGCTTATCAGTGGGTGCATGCGACCGTCGAAGTCGCTAAGCATGGGTACCAGTGCGTCTCCGCTATTCCAGACGCCCACTGGGTCATAGACGACGACTTGGAAGCAGCAATGGCTCGCATTGCGGAGGAGCAGCCGGGGCTTGCGGAATCAGCGGCGCGCGCGCAAGCGGAAGCGCGGTACAAGGCTCTGCGCGAGCGAGCAGCCAAGCGTGTGCTGACGACGGTTGACACGCAGCGCGACATTGAGCAGCGCGCGTCCGAGTGGTGGCCACGTCACTGGCGGTCATTTCCGACAATGGTGCCAAGCGTGCAGAAAGACCCCATGCAGGACACACACTTGGCGCGCCGGTTCGCGAAGCTGGCTGAGGCGGTGTCGCCTGAAGACGCCATTGTCGCGTTTGCGAATGACTGGGGCTTCCTCGGTGGGTGGACGCGTTGCGAAAGGGTGTCTGATACAAGGGGCACACGGAGCTTTATTGGAGAGTCTGTGGCCTTCTGGCAAGAAGAAGCTCGTGACATGGCGTTGGCCTTACGGTTGCTCGACCTTGCTGCAGGGAAGCGAAAGCCGACGGAATTGCAGAAGTGCTTTCGCTGGCTGAATGGGCGTGTTGACTATACAGGCGGTGAGAAAGAAGAATACGTCGCCCATTATGTCATGGAAGAGGGGTTGACCGAGTCACTCCTTGAGAAAGACGACCTGCGCGCCGCCGCAAAGCGTCATGTGCAGCACCTTATAAACGAGCGTCTGCAATACCATACCACTGCCAGCGTGCAGTATGCCCCTGATAGAGGGCAGTATGAAATGCACGCGACGTTCACAACGCTGCGTGGGGCGCTCTGGCTACAATGCCTCAACGCCTTAACGGGCGGTGTTCACTGGCGGGTGTGTGCCTTGTGTGGCAAAGACTACCAAGTTGGGGGCGAGGAGGGGCGCAGTCCGAAGTCCGTCTATTGCTCGGACATGTGTAACTATCAGGCGTATTATGCCAGGGGCGGTAAGGAAATTCGGAAGAAGCGTTACTTGGAGCAGCAAGCACGTAAGGCGTCGAACAAATGATGCCACGCTAAGCACTTGCTGGCATTGCGTGCTGGTTTGCGGTACCGCCCACGGACAAGCGGCGGGCACTGGCGCGCTTCTGCTCGCCGGCCTGTCGGGTGCACGCCCACCGGAACCGTGGGAAGGCCGAGGAGTAAGCACACCTGCACTGTTGCTGCGGCGGGGGGTTTCGGGTTTCCAAGGTCACATAGAACTACTATTTAGACTATATATGCAGAATGGAATATATCGTAATAGTATAAAGAAACTTTCGGGAGTGAAAACCCGAAACCCCGCCGCCCGTGCGAACCTTCCGCCAGGAAGAAGCCCAAAGAAGGGGCCGGCACACCCACGTCGCCATGCCCCAGCGCGCACAGCAGAGGAAGCCGGACGGCGTTGCGTCCTGCCGGCGGCGTCCGTTGCGGCCTTCCGACCATTACTGTGCCTGGGGGTTCAGACACATGCGCCTCGCTGCACCCACAGCAGCGTCATGGGACTACCGCAGCCGCTGCCGCTTCGTGACGGGCTTCACCGCGTCCAGGAATCGGTCACCAGGGGAGTAGGTACGGTGCTTTTCGCGCACGTCGGTGTCAGAGAGCTCGGCATAACGTCGGGTCATCGTCAGGTCGCTATGCCCCAGGAGCTTTTGTAGGCTGAACACGTCGCCGCCGTTCCGCAGGTACATGACCGCGAAGGTGTGGCGGAAGGTGTGCGGTGAGCAGCGCACGCGCGCAATCTTCGCCTGTGTCCCCCGGTTGTGAATAATCGTCTGGAGCCGCCGGCGGGTGAGCGGGTCACCGTAGCACGTGACGAACACCATGGGCGTCCCCAATTCGCCCCGGCGGTCCAGGTACGGCAGCAGCGTTTGCCGGGTCGCCTCCCCGAAGGGTACCGCGCGCTGTTTGCCGCCCTTGCCCCAGACGGTGACGGTGCACTCGGTCCAGTCAATGTTCTCCAGCCGCAGGGTGCAGAGTTCGGACGCGCGCAGCCCCGTATCCAGCAGCAGCATGAGGAGCGCCCGGTCGCGCACGTCATGGAACGCCTTCCCCTGACACGCGGCAAGGAGCGCGGTAATCTGGTCCGGGGAGAAGGTGGGAATGAGCGGACGCTTCCGTCGCACCGGGTCCAGGTCCGTCGCGGGGTTCTCCGCGAGCGTCCCGTCCTTGACGAGAAACCCGAAGAAGACCCGCAGGGTGAGTAAGCTATGGTACGCTGTCACCGCGCTCACCTGCAGGCGGTGCGTTATAAATCCGCGCAGCACGTCGGGCGTCACTTCCGCCGGAGCCACCGTGGGGGCGTGCGTGTCCAGGTAGCGCATGAGCGCCGTCAGGTGGAAGCCGTAGTAGGCGCGGGTGCTGTCGCTCAGGTTTTTCGCCGCGCAGCGCCGTTGGAAGCGGTCCACGGCGTCGGCGAACGTCACCGGGGCCGATTGCGGGGACAGGGTGGTTTTACGCATGTGGTTCTCCTTTCGACGGGAAAACCTAGCGTCACACCAGCGAAAAACCTAGCAAGGTTGGCAACAAAAAAGACCGCGCTAGGTTGCCCTAAAGCGGTCTTTTTGAGTTCATGGTACGCCCGGCAGGAATCGAACCTGCGACCTCTAGGTCCGCAACCTAGCGCTCTATCCCCTGAGCTACGGGCGCATGGCGTGATGTCTGGCGGAGAGGCCGGGATTCGAACCCGGGAAGAGAGTTTAATGCTCCCTTACCCGCTTAGCAGGCGGGCGCCTTCAGCCTGACTCGGCCACCTCTCCGCGTGACCGGGATATTCTAGCAGATGTCGAAATGAATAGCAATACCTGTAACGGTGCTTCCCTCGCGAGAATGCAATGAACTTATTCGCGCGCATCGTCGGGATTCGCCTGCCGCATCTCTCCCAGCAGCTTCTCTAACTCTGGAGGGGTAAATTCGTAGTGCTTCGCGCAGAAGTCGCAGTTGACCAGCGCCGGTTCGCCGGCGGCGATCATCTCCCGCAGTTCCGCCTCTCCCAGCGCGCGCAGCGCCAGGCGCGATTTTGCCCGCGTGCAGCCGCAGAAAAAGCGCGGGGTGATGCGCTCCAGCACTTCCATCTCCATGCCGGCGAGCAGCACGGCGAGCATCGCCTCTGGATCGCGATGAGCCAGCACTAGATCCGTGGGCGGCGGAGCGGTGCGGATATTCGCTTCCAGATGCGCGATGACATCCTCGCTCGCGCCGGTGAGTGGCTGCACGATGTAACCACCGGCCGCGAGCACGGAGTTGTCCACGTCCACCAGCACGCCCAGGCCCACCGCCGCCGGTTGCTGCTCCGATGTGGCAAAGTAATACGCCAGATCATCACCGATTTCGCCGCTCTGCAGCGGTACACGGCCGATATACGGCACGCGCATGCGCAGGTCGCGCACCACGATGAGTTCTCCGTTCGTACCCACCGCCCGCCCGACGTCGAGCTTTCCTTCGCGCGACGGCGGATTGACATGGGGATTGCGCAGATAGCCGCGCACCCGGCCATCCGGATAGGCTTCCGCGTAAATACCTTCTACCGGCCCATCCGCCTCCACCCGCAGGATGATACGCTCGCCCTCTTTAATGGTGCCGCCCATCATCACCGCCGCGCTGAGCAGGCGCCCCAGGGCAGCGGTGGCGGCGGGCAGCGAGTTCTGCGCCTTGCGCGCTTTCTCGCACAACCGCGTCGCGTTGATGGCAAAGGCACGCGCCATGCCCCTGGCGGCGATGGCCCGTATCATGCAGTCCGTCCGTCGTGAGTTGGTCATAATATGATTCGTTCCCATTTTCCTCCCGCATCCCCTTCCGCTCGTGCGTCATGCTTCAACGGCCTGGTGAATCCTCGGCGTATCACCCCAATACCGTTCAAATAAGCTTATTCCGTGTGGCGAACCAGCCGCCCCATGCCGTCATTTTTCCTTATCAATCTCCCCTCCCCACGTAGGGGAGGGAGTTGGGGGAGAGGTCGCGCGTGACGGGCGAGAATCCTTATTTGAATGGCATTGGGCGTATCACCCCGCGCCAAATGCTATTCTTCAAAATGCGGGGTGATACCGCTGGGCGGGCGAAATGTAGAATGGGGGATAGAGAAGTGACAATTGAGAATTCGGCATTCTGTCCCCACGTTCGCTTGTCGTGATATACAAGCGACAGGTTAGCACATTTCCGCCCTTTTGTCAAGCATGTGTTTGCATATATCGGCAATCATCCATGAAAAGGTATGAAAGCATCGCGCGGCGAATGAATATAACGGAGGTAAATCCTGGTGACTGATGCTGTGACGAATGCCGCGGAACCCACGGTGGTGCCGCTGTCCCCGATTCGCAAGGCGATTGCCGACCGCATGGTGCAGAGCAAGACGGAGGCTCCGCATGCCTACGTGGTGATGGACGTGCCGATGGCGGCGGCGCTGCGCTTCCGCGAGGAGTTCAACGCCGGCGGGCATGGCAACGCCGAAGGCGCGCGCATTTCGGTGAACGATCTGGTGGTGAAAGCGGCGGCGCTGGCGCTGCGCCAGGTGCCGGCCGTCAACGCCACCTTTGAGGACGGCGCGGTAGTGATGCACCCCTCCGTCAATGTCGGCGTGGTGGTAGCCATCGAGGGGGACGAGGGCATCCTCGTGCCGGTGATCCCCGGTACCGATACCAGAACATTGCCGGAGATGAGCGCGGAAATCCGCGCCAAAGCGGAACTCGCCCGCAAAAAGCGCCTGCGCGCCAGCGATAGCCGCGGTGGCACGTTCACCATTTCCAACGTCGGCATGTTCGGCGTCACCTACCTGGTGGCGGTGGTACAGCCCCCGCAGGTGGGCATCCTCGGCGTGGGCGCGGTGACGCAGGTCGCCGTGGTGGAAGACGGCCAGGTCGTGGCGAAACCCGTGATGGGCGTCGCCCTCTCCTTCGATCACCGCGCGGTGGACGGCGCGGTGGCCGCGAAATTCCTGGCAGCCTTCACTGCGGTGCTGCAGGCGCCGGAGCAACTGCTGTAATGGTTACAGGCCATTTCTGACGTTTGCCCCCTGATGCGGATGGACACTTCGGCATCAGGGGGCTTTTGCATGGATGAGACCGAAAAACGGCCATGGCGCTGGATACACCGCGCGCTCATCACCTTGGGCGCGCTGCTCGTCGTCTTCGCCACGGTGAGTTTTATCTCCACCCGGCTCTACCAGGGACCGCAAACGCTGGACGCCGTCATGACCGCCATGCCGGACACGCCCATCTTCCCCTTCGCCGAACTCACCACGAACAACCGCGCCCAGCAGCGCGCCATGGCCATCCCCCTCTGGCTGCTGAAACGGCAGGGCGCGACTCGCGCGGAGACGGCCTTCCTCTTCGTTGCGGCGGACCCGGCGTTTATCCGCGAGTGGTATCTGAGAGAACTGACGAATGACGGCTGGACGCTCATTACGGCTACACCCCGGCGCATCCTGTTCGTGAAGGAGCGGTCGGCGGTCCAGATCACCATCGGCCCTCAGCGCGACCTGCTGACACCCTATCAACTCGTATACCTGAACGGATTAACCAAGCGCCAGTTGACGGACTTGCGAAAATAATTCCCACCAACCCACACGCTCATTGGTAGTGCGCCACGCAACAGCGTGGCCCGTCACCATTTTTCCGGAACCGTACCGATCCTTCTCAGTAAAGCGGTGACAGACTGCGCATTACCCTTATAAGACGGTTGCTGTAAGCGTTACCAGCATCGTTCGTGTCTGTCCGACCCGTCACCAGTAACCCTCAGTAATGCGTTGTCTGTCACAGATTTACCCTCACACGAGGAAATTCGTTGCTGTCCCCATTTCGCCCCTACATCAGTAGACGCACCCCCGCCGAATGGGCTAGACTGGTGTCTATGACGGACGAACTTTCAGCACGGCAGGGCGAAGCCACCCGCGCCATTCACGGCGGGCAGGAGCCCGACCCGTATATCGGCGCGGTGAGCACGCCCATTTATCAGACGGCCTCCTTCGCCTTCGACTCGGTGGAGCAGGCGGTGGCGCGAGCGGCGCACCTGGAGGACGGCTACAGCTACTCGCGCGTTGGCAACCCCACCACCGACGCGTTGGAACGCAAGCTGGCGCTGCTGGAGGGTGCGGAGGCGGGCGTCGTCTTCGGCTCCGGCATGGGCGCCATCAGCGCGCTCTTCCTCGGCCTCTGCCGCACCGGCGACCACGTCGTCTGCGCGGACAGCATCTACGGCGCCACCCACGGCCTGCTCACCGGGCCGCTGGCCAAATGGGGGCTGGGCGTCACCTTCGTGGATGCCCGCGAACCCGGCAACGTGGCGCGCGCCATCCGCCCGGATACCCGCCTCGTGTATCTGGAAAGCCCGTCCAATCCTACCTTGCGGTTGGTGGATTTTGAAGCGGTGGCGCAGGTGGCGCACGACCGTGGGGTGCTGGTAGCGGCGGACAACACCTTCGCCACCTCGATGAACCAATTGCCACTGAGCATGGGTGTGGACCTGGTGCTCTACAGCGCGACGAAATACATCAGCGGGCACGGCGACACGCTGGGCGGCGCGGTGCTCGGCAGCGAGGAATTAATCCGGCGCGTGCGGCAGGCGGAAATCCTCCATGGCGCCACCCTCAGCCCGTTGAACGCCTTCCTGCTGCTGCGCGGTGCGCAGACGCTGCCCCTCCGCGTGCGCGCCCACAACGCCAACGCGCTGGCGGTCGCCCGCTGGCTGGAAGAGCACCCCGCTGTCGGCCAGGTCATCTACCCCGGCTTGGAGAGCCACCCGCAGCACGCCCTGGCCCGCCACCAGATGCGTGGCTTCGGCGGCGTCGTCAGCTTCGACATAGGCAGCGAGGCGCGCGCCGAACAGTGCATTGACGCCCTGCGCCTCTGCACCATCGCCGCCAGCCTGGGCGACGTGAAAACTCTCGTCCTGCAACCCGCGCGCATGTCCCACCGCTTCATGCCCCCCGACGCCCGCGCCACCGCCGGCATCACCCCCGGCCTCATCCGCCTCTCCGTCGGCCTGGAAGACGCGGAAGACATCATCGCTGATCTGGAGCAGGCGCTGGCAAGGGTGGAATGACTACCGGCAAACACGGCAACCGTCTCTGTCCTCTACCCAGCCCAGTTCAACCGGGACGCCCGATTATAGCCAGCCAGTTCCACTGGCTGATCCCCTGTATCTTCATCCATTCTGCTGCCAATCCCACCCTGTAAGGGCAAAACCCCTCCCCATCAAAAACTTACCTTGTTCCGTTATGCTCTTTTACGGCTAATTCCCCCATCTCGGAATATCTCGGAACATATGACCTGTCACTGTGCTTGCGGTGCAGGTATCAACACTACGCAACGAAAGCCGGCATCAGCACCACCGCCATCTGGTCTGTTGCTATCACGACACGCACCACGGTAGTCAACTGGCCCATTGTTATTCCATGATCCACCCCGGAGTATGCGTTTTTCACCTGTTTTAGGGCCTGTCGGGTTCTTTAATGGAGCAATCTTATAATAATCTTTTCCATACCAATCCGCGCACCATTCGCATGTATTCCCTGCCATATCTTCTATACCATATGGACTGGCGCCTGCCTTAAAACTCGCCACCGACTTCGGACCGATATAATTACCGTATTCATCATATGAGTTGGACTTGTTTGCACACCGTGCGGCATCCCATTTATCTCCCCATGGGAAAACGCGGCCATCTGTTCCTCGCGCAGCCTTCTCCCACTGTGCCTCGGTTGGCAGAGAAGCTCCTGCCCAATCCGCATACGCCTTCGCGTCATTCCAGGAGACATTTACTATCGGCTGATTATCCTGCCACTTCCAGGGGGGCTCTTTTGGCATCGCATGTTTCGTCGCAGTGCAAAACTTGCGATATTGCGCAACAGTCACTTCTGTTATATAGATATAATATGCGTCCAATTCTACTTTCCGCTGCGGCAACTCATCAAGAAACCACTCGCGCTTCATTGTCGGATATGCTTTCAACACTGCAGCAAGCTGGTTCTCACTGGTACCCATCAGAAACTCGCCGGCAGGAATCAACACCATCTCTGCGCTGTCTTTTGGATTGATCTTAGTCTTTGGGTACGCTGGTGGGTCTGCTGATGCAGCCTTGGTTGTCCAGTATGTTACACATAACACGCAAGTCACAAAAAACATAGCAATATACTTTTGCATATACTACTCCTCTGTAGGAACCCGGTAGTTCACTCTCTGGCCTGGTTATGGTGCATCCGATTTGTCGCCAGGGAACAGTTCCCATTTTTAGGTGGATTCCCTTCAGAGCTAGCCAAGGATGAAGGGATACAAACCGGCCTCGCCGCCCCACACCATCCTTCCCATCATTGACTACTCTACCATCCCGTCAGGTAGATGACAATATCACCGCCCACCAACTCACCGCCCGCCCGCCGGCTGGAAACCTCCACACACCCTACCCCCGCATCCCCTCTTCAATTCCTTCCTCCACCAATCCTATAGCCCGCGGCATCGCCGTGGGAACCGTGCTCGCCAGCACGCCCCCGCACTGTAAGGGCAAAATCCCTCCCCCATCACGGCAATCCTCAAATCCAAAAATCACGGTCCAGACGCTTGACAAACAGACGTTCCCGTGCTATACTACCGCCCGTACCATGACAACCACATACCGCTCGTCCGCCAAACACGACCGCACAGGTGGTCTTATGGCTACTTTTTGCACAAAAACAATCTTTTATTTCTCTGCACCGGGCCGGAGTTCTCTGCCAAAGCCCCCTTCCAGGGGGCGTCGCTCGGTTGCCCGGTTCTTTAGGACCGGGCGTGAAAACCATTACCCCCCATTTTGCGAAAATGCATAAAAACAGGGGGTAACGCCGGGGGGTAACGGGGGGTAATCTCCCAATCGTCATCGTCACTCGAACAAGCCCATTCCCACGTGAGAGGATTTTCCCACTGCGGGACGAAGGTACTTACCCATGACCAGCCGAGACATCGTCATCCGCACGTTAGACTTCACCGGTCCCGCGCGCATCGCGTATGCGTTCGCGTATGATCACTTCTCCGACCTCTGCGCCGCCGGCGCTTCCGCCAGCACGTTGACCCGTCCGCCGCGCGATCTACACGCGGAGTTTCCGCGCTTCGCCGGCGACCTGTGGGAGGACGAGTGGGGCAACGTCTGGGGTCGCCTGGACCAGTTCTCCAAGGGCGAGAGCATCGCCGGCGCCATTCGCGAGTGGGACGATCTGGCGACCTATCGCTGGCCGGACCTGGATAACCCCGCGCGCTACGCCGACTGCGCGGCGCGCTGGGCGGCGCACCCCGACAGGTATCACCTGGCGTGGATGGCCGGTTGGGCCTTCAATATCTGTCGCTACCTGCGCAAATTCGAGACCTTCCTCATGGATGTCGCCGCTGAACCGGAACAGGTGGCCCGCCTGCTTGGGATGGCCGACGACCTTATCTGCGCGCAGATTGACCGGCTGGCCGATGCCGGCGCCGACGGCGTGATGGTCGGCGAAGACTGGGGCACGCAGGACCGGTTACTCGTCAGCCCGGCGACGTGGCGCGAGCTGTTCAAGCCCGGCATCGCCCGCTGTTGCACCCGCGCCCGCGAGCGCGGCCTGCACGTCTGGATGCACTCCTGCGGCTGCATGACCGCCATCATCCCCGACCTCATCGAGTGCGGGGTGAGCCTGCTGCAGTTCGATCAGCCGGCGCTGCATGGCATCGAATACCTGGGCCGCGAATTCGGCGGCAAGATCGCCTTCTGGTGCCCGGTGGATATTCAGACCACCATGCAGACCGGCGACCGCGCGGTCATCGAAGCGGAAGCGCGCGCGTTAATTGACCATCTCGGCCGCTTTGGCGGCGGCTTCGTCGCCGGCGAATACGGCGCCTGGGAAGCCATCGGCGTCGAGCGCGCTTGGGGCGACTGGGCGTGCGACGCTTTCATGGCGCACGGCGGACGGCCGGCAAAACGCGTATCATGCCGGCCGCCCTCCACGCCCCTCGCTCCGCCCGCCTAAGTATTGGTTCCCGGCATGTAGGACGTGGTGATGTCTCGCCCGATGCCTTCGCTGATATACTCGTTCCGCAGCGTGATGGCCTCCTTCATATATTCCGGATAGGTGACATAGATGGCAATCACCTGCCGCTCCGTGCTGCCCGGCCCGATGGGCGCGATATCGAAGGAAACGCCCTGGTTCACGTAATAGAACTCGCGCAGCGTAAATCCCTGCATCGGCACGGCGAAGACGAAATCAGGCTTGCCGTAGGCATTCAGCATTTCCTGTTCCGTCATGAAGCAGGTGATGCCCTTCTCCGTTTTCAGCCCCTCAAACCCGATGGCCATGACCAGGTCCACCCGGTCGCTGCCCTGCGCCGTTTCGACGGCCAGGTCGGGCACCGTGTAGTTCGGGTTATCTATCATGAACCAGCCATACGCTTCGCTGTCCGCCGGACCGCCGTACAGTTCCAGCATGCCGCCGGTCTGCACCATGTCGGGTTTGCCCATCTTCTCCGTCAGGTCGTCCAGCGTCAGTGTTCCTGGCCGCAAGCCGTTCAGACTTTCCGGCGGCGACGTGCGTTTCGTCTCCGCCCAGAGTTGCCCCGCGCCCAGGCAGAGTGCCAGGCCCAGAATCAGAAATCGTTGCGTCAATGTCATCTGCTCCTCCTTTGCCGGGCAGGGCTGTTATTCCGGCGGAATGGCGAGCCGCGCCCAGACACGATAGCCAGCGGTAATGTCTTCCACGCGCGCGCCTCGTCGCGCCATTTCCACGCGCCAGGACACGCCATTCCGCAGATAGGCCGGATAGGTGAGAATGAGCCGGGTGATGGTCCAGTTCGGCCGCCCGGTAATCTGCGACAGCACCAGATGCACGCCGGCATCCAGGTAGAACAACTCGCGATAGCGTGCATACCCGATCTGCCACTCGAAGGCGAAATCGGGCATGCCGTAGAGCCGCACCGCCACATCATCGCCCACCAGCGTGGTCAATCCGCGCCCGGTGCCGATTCCAGGATACGAGTCCACCATAATTAGGTTCACGCGGGCATCGCTATAACCGGTTTCTATCGTTACCCCGCGGTAGGGGCCAATGTCGCCCGGCGCCCAGCGGTAAGCGCGAGACAGTGCCTCGCCGCCGGAGAAATAGGACATGCTGCCGGGTACCACGGCGTCATACCCGCCCAGCACGCGCACCGCGTCCGCCAGCAGTATCCGTCCCGGCGTCAACCCAGCGAGCGTCTCCGGCGGCGCGGCTGTGGTTTGCGCCAGGACCGGCAGACTGACCATCAGTAACAACACCATCGGCATCAACCGTGCAAATGTGGCTTTCATCAGGATGCCTCCGCTGACACCGTCCCCACCGTGCCGGCTCGCGACACCGGCGTCGTGGCATGCCGGCGAAATTTTGCGCGCCATTGGCGACAAGGGCGCTCCGTTTTTCCGGGATGGGCGCCGAATGTGAAAATGCTGTAAAGCATTCGTAGTTTCTGGTATAATGCGGGTCGAATTACACTCAAGCTCCAGCACAAGGAGACCACCATGCCCGACGCCGCTCCCGGTCATCTGATGATCAATGAAATTCGCGAACAGCCGCTGGCCATCAGCCGGCTGATTGACGCCGAGTTCGAGCGCGTGTGGACGATGACCGAGCGCTGGCATGCCGAACCACCGCGCATGATCTTCATTGCCGCGCGCGGCACCTCCGACCACGCGGCGCTCTATGCGAAGTATTTGTTCGAGACGACGACGCATATCCCGGTGGGGCTGGCGGCGCCGTCCGTCGCCAGTGTCTATCAGACGGATGTCCGTTATGACGGCGCGCTCGTCATTGGTATCTCGCAATCCGGCGAAGCCGCGGATGTCATCAGCGTACTGGAGCGTGCCGCGCGGAACGGCGCCGACACGCTGGCCATCACCAATGTCGCGGATTCACCGCTCATCGCCGCCGCCCAACAATCACTCACCCTGCACGCCAACCCGGAGCTTTCAGTCGCGGCGACGAAAACTTTCACCAGTACGCTGGCAAGCCTGCTGCTGCTCGCGGCGGCCATCGGCCGCGACCAGGCACTGCGCGATTACCTGCTCGCTATCCCGCGCGTCATGCTGGAGGTGCTCGGACGGGAAGGCGAGATCCGCGCGAAAGTGGAACGTTTCCGCTATCTGGAGGAGTGCGTGGTGCTGGGCCGCGGTTTCAATCTGGGCACCGCGTACGAACTGGCGCTGAAACTGCGCGAAACAAGCTACATTCGCGCGCAGCCTTTCGCCTCACCGGATTTCGTCCACGGCCCCATCGCCATCATCGAAGCAGGCTATCCCGTCATCGCCTTCGCCAATGACGGGCCGACGCTGCCGACGGTCATGCAGGTGATCGAGCAGACGCAGGCGCTGGGCGCGGAAGCGGTGGTCATCGGCAACGCTGCGGATGCGTTGCGTGCGGCGGATGTCGCCTTCTCGGTGGCGGTGGGCCAACCGGTACCGGAGGTGATCAGCCCGTTCCCCTCGATCGTCGCCGGACAGATTATCGCCCAGGCGCTCTCGGTAATAAAAGGGATTGATCCTGATGCACCGCGAGGCTTGCGCAAGGTGACCATTACACGGTAAAATACCGAAAGACGGTTAACACTGTTGTACCCGCTGGTCGGAAACGCTTGTACCCCGTGTGTGCTCCACACGGGGTTCACGTTGCCCATACTGATGAATCTGAGGAGGTTCACTCGCATGCAGGTCAGTTTTTATGGCCACGTTCGCCAGTACCACAACTTGAAGGCCGAGATTGACGCGGCCGTTCTGCAGGTACTCGAGTCCGGTCAGTACGTCATGGGCCCGGCCCTGTCCCGCTTTGAAGGTGAGTTGGCCACGTATGCCGGCACCAAGCACGCCATCGGCGTAGGCAACGGCACCGACGCCATCTGGCTTGTGCTGATGTCACTGGGCATCGGCCCCGGCGATGAAGTCATCACCATGCCCAACACCTTCTTTGCCACCGCCGAAGCGATTTGGGTCGCCGGTGCCAAGGCCGTCTTCGTGGACTGCGATCCCAAAACGAAGAACATTGACCCCGCACTCATCGAAGCCGCCATCACCCCGCGCACGAAAGCCATCATCCCCGTGCACCTGTACGGGCAGTGCGCCGAAATGGACAAGATCGCCGCCATCGCGAAGAAGCACAACCTTTTCGTGATTGAAGACAACGCCCAGGCCATTGACGCCGCCGGCGCGTCCTTCCGCATCGGCGAACTCTCCGACGCCGTCTGCACCAGCTTCATCATCCAGAAGAACCTGGGCACCTTCGGCGACGGCGGCGCGGTGATGACCAACCGCGATGACATCCTCGCCGGCGTGAAGCGCCTGCGCAACCACGGCTCCACCAAGCGCTCCGTGCATTCCTTCGGCTTCAACAGCCGCCTGGACGATCTGCACGCCGCTATTCTCAGCGTCAAGCTGCAGCACATCACCGCCTGGTCGGATCGTCGCCGCGAAATCGCCGCCATGTATACGAAGGCTCTGGCCGGCACCAACCTGGAACTGCCCTACGAGATGCCCGGCTATCGCCATGTCTACCACCTCTACGTCATCGAGACTGAAGCCGCGCAGCGCGACGCGATGCTCGACTTCCTGGTCGAGCGCGGCGTGGATGCCAAGCAGCACTACCCCATCGCCATCCATCAGCAGGAAGGCTATCCGTGGGGCAAAGAGGCGGAGATCGTCGGCAGCGTCGCCAACGCCGAAGCCAATGCCGCGCGCTGCATCTCCCTGCCGATGTTCCCCGAACTGACACAGGACGAAATTGACTACACCATCGAGCAGGTGCTCGCCTGGTGCAAGCAGAACGGCTAACCACCGGGCCGCGGACTGGCAGTCCGCCTCAAACAGCAACAACGAGGGGGCGAGGGATACCCTCGCCCCCTCGTAATCTATCAGCACCGAGAGGAACCCATCATGAGTGATCGTGTGTATAAAGTCGTCGTCGTCGGCATGGGCAAGCGCGGCAAGCACCACGCCGCCGCCTTCCACGCTAACCCGCGCTTTGAAGTCGCCGGCATCTGCGACATTGACACCGCCCGCCTGGAAGCCGCGGCCGCCGACCTTGGCAATCCGAAGATCGGCACCGACGCCGCGGCGCTGGCGGCGGAAATCCGCCCCGACATCTTCTGCTTCGCCACCATGCCGAATATCCGCTACGACATGATCAAGATCGGCGTGGACAACGGCGTGAAGCTCATTGCCCGCCGCATCATGGAACTGGTGCGCGGCGCCGGCGTGAAGACAGTGGTGAGCCACCAGCACCGCTATGGCGAGCACTATCAGAAGGTGAAGGAGATTATCGCCAGCGGTGCCATCGGCCGCGTACAGACCGTCTACGGCCACGCCACCGGCTGGATGATGCACATGATGACCCACATGATTGACTATATGAGCTGGTTCAACGGCTCGTATGACGCCGATTGGGTGATGGGACAGGCCAGCGGCACCGGCAAATTCAGCGATATTCATGCCTCGCCAGATTACATCGCCGGCGTCATCCAGTACAGCAACGGCGTGCGCGGCTACGTAGAAACCGGCGCCGGTGCCCCGGATGTGCCGGAGGTGGATTACTGGTGGCGCAAGTGCCGTATCGGCGCGCAAGGCACTGAGGGCTTCGCTGAAACGCTCACCGGCGGCGGCTGGCGAGCGGTGACGATGGACGGCGTCTTCAGCGGCCCCGGCTGCATGAATTACGACCTCGACATGCCGCCCTACATCGCTGACATGGCGGCGTGGCTGGATGACGACGGCGCGGTGCATCCGTGCAACATCGAGGCAGCCTACAAGGGCTTCGAGATGATGATGGGCATCTGCCGTTCCGTCGTCTCCCGCGGCCAGATCGCGCTGCCCCTCGGCGACGGCCCGGCGGAAATTGACGCCCTCCAGGGTATTCTCGGCGGCACCCCCGCGCTGCTGTCCATGGAAGGTAACCTGAAAGAGTATCCGAACGGCGTTATGGTCAACGGTTGATCTTCACAGTCCATCCTCCCCTCGCGATGACACGCGAGGGGAGGATGGAAAAACACTCCTAGAACCGCAGTTCACGCACGCGGCCCAGGTACCATTTATAATCCTCCAGTGACACGCCGGGGGTGATCAGGTGGTCGGGCAGCAGCAGGAAGCCGCCTTCCTTCATCAACGGCATCAGCCGCGTGAATTCCGCTTCCACGTCGGCGCGCCCGCGCTCCAGCGCCAGCTTGTCAAAGTTGCCGATGACGCGCAGTGCCTTCCCGTAGCGCTTCCGGTAGTCGTTGGCATCGCCCTTCCACGTCC
>JAKIYB010000260.1 GCA_022708765.1 Armatimonadota bacterium
TGCCTCCGGCGCGCGTGCGCGATTTTAGCCGTGAGCTGGCCGTGCTGCGGTTGGCTCGAGAAATCCATCCCGACGACGTGACAGCGCTCATCGGCCGCCACGTAGCCACTGACGAGATGCCGGACATCACCCGCATCATTGATCAGTTCCGCCATGACCTGTACCAGATTTACCGTGACGCTTCAGAGCAGGGGAAGGGGGTGGTGGTCCTCGTCGTGAGCCAGCCCGACGAGATTACTTCAGAAGACGAGTTCCCCCGCGCGGCGTAGCCGTGAGGTCGTCGTGCCTCCACTTCTTCGCGGTAACTCTTCCGAGTGCCGTGATAGTCATATACAGCCTGCGGGTGTCCCCGGGACGACGATTCTTTCACGAATAGTAAAAAAAGCCTGTGAATAATCCTCAACCCCCTTGTGCGTCGTTAGCCGTTTTGGTATAGTAAGACACCACATGTTGGAGGGCTCGACGCCGGGACACACTACTACTGGATGCCTCCCTGCCATAACGTCTATCGCACCCGGTGTGGAGAATGTGTGGATAAACCGTGGAAAATACTGCCGTTTCGATTACCGCACCGATCGCCGTCAACCTGACGGAGGAGCAGCTCTCCCGGTTCACCGGGTATCCGGTGACCTTGCCGGTGTTCGCTGGACCGCTGGATCTGCTCCTCTATCTGATCAAGCGTCAGGAAATTGACATCACTGATATCCCCATCGCCCTCGTAACCGCGCAGTTCCTCGACTATCTCGCCCTGATGGAAGCGCTGGATGTCGAACTCGCATCCGACTTCATTGTGATGGCCGCCACGCTGCTGGAGATCAAATCGCGCATGCTGCTGCCGCGACCGCCGGCACTGGTGGATGAGGAAGACGTCGAAGAGGAAGATCCCCGAGCTGAGCTGGTGCGGCGTCTGGTGGAATACCAGCAGTATAAATCCGCCGCGCAGAGCCTCGCCCAGCGCGCCGATGAGCAGTCCCGCGTCTTCCCCCGTACCACGGCCGTGGAAGGCCTGCCGCTGACGCGCATGCTGCCGGAACTGGACGGCGATGTGGACGCCTTCACCCTGTGGACGGCATTGCAGGAAGTGCTCGCCCGCGTGGAAGCGGTGGCGACGCCCGCCGTGCGCGAGGTGACGCGGCCGAAAATAACCATCCGCAAGCAGATGCTGCATATCCTGCACCTGCTCAGCGCTTCGCCGGAGGGCGTGACCTTCACCGCCGTTTTCTTCTATGAGGGCCGCGAGCACCCGCTCACCCGCATGGAAGTCATTGTCACCTTCCTCGCCATGCTCGAGCTCATTCGCTTGAAGCGCCTGGTGGTCGCCCAGCGCAGCCTCTTCGGTGAAATCCTGCTGAAGTCAGTTCAAGGCGCGCTGCCAGTAATGTAAACCTGGGCGTATTCGTCACAAATAGGAGAGTGGAGACTCCACCAATACCATTGAAGTACAGTTAGTTCCGTCCGGTGGACCAGCCTCTCCATACCGTCATTTTTCCTTATCACCCTCCCCTCCCCGCGTAGGGGAGAGGCATGGGGGAGAGGTCGCGCGTGGCGGATGAGAGTTCTTATTTGAATGGCATTGGGAGTCTCGCCCTCCAGCAGATGGCTTACGGATACAACCACTCACCCGTCGCTTCATCTTCTAGAATGATGGCGTGATACGGGCAGGACTCCGCCGCGCGCCAGAGGGCGTCGTCGTCGGCGTCGCGCGGCTCGATCAATACGGCCTTCTTCTCGGCGTCGAACTGAAACGCGCCTGGCGCGATGGCCACGCACGACCCTACACTCCGGCACAGGTTGCGGTCTACGCGGACTTTCATTCCAAAGCCTCCCTCCGATAGATCATCCGATTCTACGGCATGGAAGGCCTGAATGGTGTTGCGGGGACTACCAGCGCCCGCCCCGCGTGTTGAGAAAATTCCGCAGGAGTTGGATGCCGGCGTCGGTGAGGATGGATTCGGGGTGGAACTGTACGCCTTCCACGGTGTATTCCCGGTGGCGCACGCCCATGATCTCCCCTTCGGCGGTCCAGGCGGAGATTTCCAGGCAGGCGGGGGCGGAATCGCGTTCGATGATGAGCGAGTGATAGCGCGTGGCGTCGAAGGGATTGGGCAGTCTGGCGAAGATGCCGCGACCGTCATGATGAATCGGCGACACCTTGCCGTGCATGGGCTGCTCAGCGTGAATGATCTTGCCGCCGAAGACCTGGCCGATGCTCTGGTGGCCCAGGCACACGCCCAGCACCGGGACACGCCCGGTGAAGGCGCGGATGGCGGCGCAGGAGATACCGGCGCGGTCGGGGTCGCACGGTCCGGGAGAGATGACCAGCCGCTCGGGTTGCAGCGCTTCCAACTCCTCCAGCGTGATCCGGTCGTTGCGATGCACCACCGCGGACACGCCGAGTTGCCCGAAATACTGCACCAGGTTATAGGTGAACGAATCGTAATTATCAATCAGGACGAGCATAAGCTTCCTCTAGAGCCAGCCAATGCGGCGAAAATACCAGATTTCCACGGCGGTGATGGCTACCGCCAGCAAGATGTGCCCACCGTAGGGCCAGTCGGAATTGATGAGCAGGCCGCGCAGGTTCATCCCATAAAAGCCGGTGATGACGGTGGCGGTAGCCAGCACCGTCGCGCCGACCGTCAGTCGCTGCATATTCCGGTTCAACTGATTCGCCAGCGTGGACTGCATCGCCTCCAGGGACACGGAGAGCATTTCCCGGTATGTGTCAATAAAATCGGTCAACCGCAGCACGTGGTCGAACACGTCAATATAGTAGGCGCGCAGCGCCGCCTGTTCTGGAGAGCGCTCCACCACCGCGAGCAGCTCGTTGAGCGCGTCGCGCGTCGGTCCCAGCACTTTGCGCATCGCCAGCAGATCGCGCCGCAGTGCGAGGATCTTCTGCTGCGTGCGCGCCGTCGCCGCGCTGAACACCTCGGCATCGAGATCATCAATCTCGTCGCCGATCTGGTCAACAATGGGAAAGTACCCATCTATGACCCCGTCCAGTACCAGATAGAAGAGAAACGGCGCGGTCCCCCCGCGCGGATGTATTTGAATCCAGCGCTGTCGCACCGCGTCAAGAGCGGGCATAGGGGCTTCGTGCACAGCAAGCAGATAGCGGTCACCGAGCAGCAGGTGGAGTTCGTCCACCGCCAGTTCCCGCGCTTTCACGTCATAGCGCGGGGTGCGCAGCGCCAGAAACAGGTAGTCGTCGTATTGATCCAGCTTCGGGCGTTGGCGCTGGTTGCGCAGGTCTTCGGCGGTCAGCGGGTGAAGATGGAAGGTCTCGGTCAGCCAGGCGAGTTCCGCGTCGTCTGGCGCGGTCAGTTCGACCCACAGTACCGTGTCCGGGTCTCTGAGCAGGTCAGCCACCTGCTCGAGCGTGATGGTCGTGATGTCGCCGGTGGCCGGAGAATAACGTTCACAGTGCAGCATGCGCGCTCAATTCGCCAGCCGGGCCAGCGTGTTGTCCGTCGTGCGCAGCAACACTTCTTTCGTCGCCGGGTTGAAAGCGACGCTGCCATCGAATAGGTCGCGCCAGGCGGTGGCGGGGATAAAGAGCCGGCCGTCAGCCAGCGCCAGCGGCTCCGCCAGCGTCAGCGCTTCGCCGTTGCGCAGCACCAGGCGTTGGTCCGGCGTGAAGAGGTAGATCGCGCCGCCGACGGTCGCCGTGGCCTGCTTCGCGCTGTTGTCCCAGCGCAGCTTCTCGATGCCCGCCTGCGCGATCAGCCCACGCAGCGCCACCATGGTATGGCCGTTGGTGATGTAGGGTTCCGGGGTGAAGGCCACCGCCTTGCCGTCCAGCAGTACGCGCACCGGGCGGACTTCCGGGGTGGCGGCAACCACGGGTACGATGACAAAGTCCGCATCCGTCGGCGCCGGGCTGAATTTTGAGCCCAGCGTCACCGTCACCACCGGGTCGGTCGACCGTGTATTCAGCGGCGCTCTTCCTGCGGCGGTCGCGTTCGGCACGTTCGCCTGCGATGCCGGCCTTACCGATGGTTTGCCCGCGGTCGCGGCAGGTTTATGCGCGCCCGCGATGGCAGGTTTCGCCATGTTGGTGGCGCCGTTTGGCTTGCCAACCACCAGGCCGGGTATGGTGGCCGGGGGCGCGGCGTTGCGGAAATAGACTTTCACCACCGGTGAAGACGCCAGCTTGCCGCCGTTGTCAAAAATCTCCACCTTCAGCAGGTGCGCGCCGTCGGGGAACGCGCGGGTATCCAGCTCGAAGCGCAGCGGCTGCGCGTTGGTCACGCTCACACCCGCCGCGTCCACCGAGAGGATGGCGTAACTGAGGCCGTTAGCATCGGTGGCGACGCCCAGCACGCGCGCTGAGCCGGAGAGTATGCTCTTTGCGTCAGGACTGGTGATTGTCACCGCAGGATCGGCCAGCGCCATGCGGCCCATAAACAGGATGAGCAACGTGGAAAAGCCGAGAGTCAGCAGAGAGCGCGAAAAGCCTCGCGGGCGCCGTGTCGGTATCATAAGTCAGGTCTCCTCTGCCAGGGATTAAATGCCCTACGGATACTACTGCTAGTGTACCACGACACCCGTGTGACGGCAAGGGTACCGGCAGGCCCATCACCCGCCGCAATCATCGTCATTCCGCCAGAGCATACGGCGCGAAACTCGCCCCCATATCTGATTACCGCTGAAAAGTGGTGAGCGCTATCCTGTGCCGTGTTGACGCCCTGGCGAAGACACCGTCACAGGATGGAAATGTCGTGCATTGGCAACGGGCGTTTATGGCGCGAAAGGTCTCTACCTCGTTCAGCTCGTTACGCGGCTCATTGCGGGACGCGATGCCGGTGCTGGCTGTATTCGGAAGAAACGTTACGGTTTTTCCCACGTGGCGCGCTGGGCCTGGCGGAAGAGTTCCGTTGCGCCGAGTTTCGTGAAAGTGGCATCGAGCGCCATCCCGCGCGCCACTTTGCCGTCCGCCACGTCCAGATAAAGCTGTTTTGCGTCGGTGTGCAGGCTTTCGATGTTGATGATCGCCCCGGTGTGGTTGAGAACGATCCACTCCTCGCGCTTTGGCTCCACGCGCAGGCGGAGGACAGTCTGCGCCGGAGTGTCGAGGAGCGTTGCGATATTTTTCACCAGTTCCTGCGACGGGATGAGTGGGCTGTGCGGCAGCAGCACGGTGGTAAAGTGCAGCGGCTTGCCGGCTTCCACCATGCCCTGCCAGGCATATCGCTCCTGGATGGGCGCGTAGGCATAATTCGCGCCGGGCTTACCGTCCTGGATGACGCACAGTCGCGCGCCGCCCTTCGGCGCGTGGTAGACAAGTAGATCATAGGCAGGTGATTTCAGCCTGACGTTTTCCACCGCCATGGGGGCGGCCAGGTAGGTATTCGCCCAGTGGGCGCCCGCGTTGGAGACGCGCTGAGTGCGCCAGGTGGGGCCGAGGCGTGCGAGGAAGGTTTCGGCAAAGGTGCTGATGTCGCGCACCACCACGAAGCGATTCTTGATGAAGAAGAACTCGCGGTCGTGCGTCATTTTAAAGCCGGTCAGGTCGCTCACCCGCGCCACGGCGTGTGTGGCCAGCGCGGTGTCGGTGAATGTTGGCAATGTCACTTCCTGATAGTAGGCGTCCACCGTGTTCGGGTTCGGGTTCGTCACCGGCGTGGCGGTGCCCGACAGGTCTTCGATATAGAGCATATTCTGGTAATCGGACAGTGCCTTGCTGGGCGGCGACTGCGTGAGCGGCACGCCATAACGGGTCAGACCGATGATGCCGGAAACGTTCATTGGCTCGTGCCGCGGGAACAGGTCCACCAGCATGAACAGATCGCCGGGATTCCAGCCGCTGCGGAAGATCAGCTTATACGGCTTCACTTCGTTCGTCACCAGCAGGTTGCAGCAGATGTGCGCCTTGTCCGGCGCCGGGTCTAGCGCCTTCAGGTAGGCGGCCGCGCCCTGCTTGCCGTTCACGCGCAGAGTTTCCTTGTGGTAGAGCACCCGCGAACCGGCGTCCGGCTGCACCGGTTTGATGGCGTCGTCCGCAAAGAGATAGGCCAGCGCAATGCTCTCGGTGGTGTTCGGTCCGTCCAGGATGTGGTGGGTGCGAATCGGCTGCTCCTGGTAGAGGGTGTAGTTCATGATGCGATGGGCCGCATAACGGAAGCGCCCATCGCCGGTGTAGCGCGCGATGTGCTCCAGCGTCCAGAGCCACTGCCCGGGAAGGGAGTGCCAGCCGGAGTTTGGCCCGTAGGGCACGATGGCGCCGTCGGGAGAGACGGCGTAGAGCAGGCGCTCCCAGACTTTCATCATCTCCGGATCGGTGAAGAACTCCTTTGGCGTCTGTCCGGAGGGGGTGCGTTCCATCAACTCGACACCCAGCACGATGGGGAAGATGGTGCCGAAGTAGTAGCCGGTGTCGTTGGCCGGGTTGTCGCGGAACTCCCAGAAGTCGTTCCAGACCAGCTTCGCGTAGGCGCGCCACTGCGCGGCCTCCGGCGCGTCGGGATACCACTGCGCTGCCAGCCACTTCATCACGCCCTCGCCCTGCGCGCGGTGCATCGAGCCGCGCCAGTAGGTTTCCGGGGTATCCCATACGTGGACGGTGCGGTTGAGTAGCAGGATCATCTCTTTGATCCAGATCTCGTCCTCCGGGGTGATGAGCCCGCCTTTGCGCAGGTAATGCAGTTCGATGCCGATGCAGGTGGGCTCGTGCATATAC
>JAKIYB010000261.1:0-352 GCA_022708765.1 Armatimonadota bacterium
ACTGGTCACCCTTCGCATCCAGCCCACAGTGGTCAATGCCGCGGACCGCGGGCCGCGCCCAGGTGGTACCTTCCTTGCCGCCGAACCAGAAATTGTTCTGACTCCAGTAGCCGGTCACTTTACCATCTTTGGTGGTGTTGGTCAGCGAGACGGTGCAGCGCAGCGCGCGCTCGCTTTCTTTGAGGGTAATAACGCGCTCCAGGCGGATGCCGTTCGTCGTCGCCTTCGTGCCCGTCGTCCAGACTTTCACCACCGCTTCGTCCGGGCCGTTCTTCACCACTTCGCCGTCGTATTTCTTATAAAGGAACTCGCCCGGCCATGTCTGCTCCCACACGTGATCCATCAACAGCCC
>JAKIYB010000261.1:446-6651 GCA_022708765.1 Armatimonadota bacterium
CAGCGTCACCACGTCGTTTCGCATAGTAATGGTGTCGCCCGCCATCATCGCTGTTGCGGCCTGGGCGGGGTTATACGCTAACGCCAGCACGAAACAAGCCAGCATCCACCCAATTCGCACTTTGCATTTTGCATTATGTATTTTGCATTGCATCTTACCGGCCCCCCTTCTTCAGATCGATGACCACGATATTCCAGAGGGTAACCTCCGGCACGGTGAGCTTGAAGACGCCCTCCACCGCCTGCACGGGCACCGCTTCGCGCAGCGCGGGCTCCGGGCTCAGCCGCGTGGCGCGTGTCGGCGTCCAGCCGTCCAGCAGCGCGGGCAGGATGCGCACCTCGATGTTCTTCAGCGGCGGCGGTACGTCCTCCGGCTTTTTCCCTTCGCCCACCGTCGGTTTCACCGGCGGATTGATGAGGTGGATGATGAGCTGCTTGCACTTCGCGTCAATGGGCCGGATGAAGACCCAGTGCCGCCACCACACGCTGGCGGGAACTTGAATGATGTTCTCCGGGTTGTAGACGCGGGTCAGCGCGTTATCCCAGATGAAGGCGGAGTTGCGGGTGACGAAGGCGCCCCACACGTGTTGGTAATAGGGGTGGGCGCCGGCGGCATAGGCAAAAATGTTGGTATACTTCCCGTCCGCGGTGTTCTGCGAGGCAAGGATGGGACCGTAATACCCGCCCAGCTTCTTGATGGCCTGCACGTCATTGGCCACGCTCTCCGCGTAGACGTCCCAGCGGTGTAGTGGGTGCTGTACGCTGTCCGCCTGGTTGATGTATTCGTTCATGATCAGCCCGCCATCCCGGCAGAGTTCAATGGATTCACGCGGGGTGGTCGCCATCGTCTGCGACCAGTTGCCCTGCGTCCAGTTGTAACCGTAGCGGAACCGTGGATGCACTTTGGAGATATATGCCTTCGTCAGGCGCATATTCTCGGCATTGCGCGCGTCAATCTGGTCGGGAGTGAGCTTGTCCACCGGGTTGCCGTTCAGATCGAAGGTTTCCGCGCGCACGTTGAAATTGCCGTCCCAGCGCGCGCCATCCCAGCCGAAGAAGGTGGCGGAATCGCACAGATTCTTGATGCCAATTTCCACCACCTTCGGATCGTTTATATTATAATTCACCGGCACCCAGCTCTGTGGGAGGCCGCGCGTCAGCGGCTCATCCCACTTGGCGATGGACTGCACGCCGCGATGCACCGACAGCGTGCCGCCGTTTTGCCACACCCACTCCGGGTGGCGGCGCGCCATCTCCATGCCATAGGAGCCGCCGCCGGTGAGCTTGGCGTAGGTGATAGCCTTCACGCCGTTCGCGTGCGCGGTGTCAATGAGCGTTTTGATGGCCACCACCGATTCTCGATACCGCGCCTGCCCCGACCACCAGACATCCTTCGTCGGCACCATGCCAAGGAAGTCGTCCTGCGCCCAAAAGAAGTGCTCGAAGCAGTTGTAGTAGCCGCCTCGGAAGTCTTTCATATAGTTCTGCACCCAGGACGGGTCCGTTTTTGGATTCATCTTCGCATCGTAGGCCTGCCACATGAAACCCAGCGCTCGCGGTAGCGCCACGTTCCAGAAGTTGTCGCAGACATTGAAGGGATCCTCGCCGCGCGCGAGGACCGTGTCGTCCTGCAGCACCTCCGTCGCCAGCGCGTGACCGTAGACGCCCAGACCGCGTCTCCAGGCGAACGCGGCGTCGGCGGTTTTGCCCGGCTCGATGGTGAGCGTCGCCTGCTGTGGCTTCGTCATGGTATCAATGTCATAGGTCAGCCAGGCGCGCACGGTGACAGTGGCCGCCTCTACGCCGGTGTTTTTCACCGTCACCGTGCCGGCGATGGATTCCTTTGTGCCATACAGCACCTTCTGCGAGCGCACGCCGGCCAATTGCACCGCTGGCGCCTGCGCCAGCACGGCGCCAGCCAGCAATAGTACCAGCCAGCAGGCCAGGGGAATACGCATGATGGATACCTCCCGTTTGCTGATGTCGTCAGCGCGGATACCATCAAGCTTTGACATGAAGGTGAAAAATCCTTGCGGAGAAACAATACCGCCCGCGCCGGGTGACGCGGGTGGTATCGCTGGTTCGCTGCGATGTCAGTATCGATAGCCGGAGAAAATCAACTCCGCTGTGTCATTGGTGCCGGCGCCACTCACCGCTAGCGCGAGATGCGCATACGGTGTCAGCGTTTTTAGCTTGTAGAGGGTCGCTTTCTCGGTAGTCGGCGCCGGGGCAAGGTCGCCGATTTTGTCCCAGGTGCCGTTGCCCCAGGTGCCGTCGCCGTTGCTGCCCCAGAAACTCAGCGTGACGCCGCCGTAGTTCACCGCCCCGGCGGGAGCCTGCAGGCTGATTTCGGTAGGCACCACCTGCGGATTCAAGCCTCGGAAACCGACCACCCAGTCCTTGCCGGTCGAGAAGGTGGTCACCTTGTCATCCAGCAGATAGGCTTCGTCGTCAGAGAAATCGGTGCCGCCAAATTTGACGAACGGCGCTCCGCTGAAGGCAATCGCTTTATAGACACCGGTGTAGAGCTTCACCGCGATAGGCGTGGACGTCGGGTCGGGGGCCAGCGTGGTATCGCTGGCGAGCAGCGCGGCGGCCACGGTCGTAACCTTCGGCGCCACGAAGACGGATCCGTCCAGGCGAACCGCGCTGAAGGTGATGTTGTGTCGAGCGTCAATTACCGTCTCCAGCGTCTCGTAATCCACATAATACTTGTCGGAACTGCCAGGAACCATATCTACCGCCAGCAATGTCTGCGAGGGGAGCGGCACCTTCGCCATGGACATGCCCATCAGGTGGCGATTGCACGCGAACTCCGGTTCGGCAAGGGAGCCTTTGCCGGTCTGCGACGGGCAGTCATACAGGCTGTTGTGCGTGTAGTTCACCAGCCGTGAGGTCCAGATGTCCTGCTGCGGATTGAGCAATTGCTTGTCGTTGTCCTGTGCGAACATGGAAACGGCCATGCTGAGCTGCCGCAGATTATTGATGCAGGTGTTCTGTCGCGCTTTTTCGCGCGCTTTCGTATAGACGGGGAAGAGCAGCGCCGCGAGTATGGCGATGATGGCGATCACGACGAGTAGCTCGATGAGCGTGAAGCCGCGCGCAGTCCGTAATGTGTGCCGCATGAACACCTCCTCCGCGTCCCGCACGCGGGGGACGCGTTTAACTCATACAAATGATCCTGTTCTTTACACTATACCCCGTCTCCTCTCCTGTCAACGCATCTGTTCGTAAGGCAGCCTGCCGATGCGCGGTTTTTAGTTATAAAACGCCGGCCGTTCGCGCGCCGATGGCGAGGAACCGCGACAGAAACGATGCGCAACGGCGCGCGCCGGTGTGTATACTTAGATCACCACAGGGGGAGACGCCATGAAGATCGAGCGAGCAGTGGTGGCGGAGCATGTTCCGGTCCTGCGCCTATCAGGCGAGTTGGATCTGGGCAGCGTGCCTGAAGTCCGGAAGGCGATTCGCGGTTTCATTGAAGAGGGCCAGGTACACTTCCTCATCAACCTTACCGAACTCGATTTCATTGACAGTTCTGGCCTCGGGGTGCTCGTTGGCGGCCTCGCTCGCGTGCGCGAACGCCAGGGGGAAATCAAACTCGTCTGCGCCAACCGCCGCATCCTGCGCGTTTTCGAGATGACCCGCCTTACCCAACTCTTCGATATCTATGAGACCGAGGATACCGCCGCCGCCAGCCTGGGAGGTGGAGAAGCCGGGCAGGCGGCGTGAGCATAGATGTTCTCGCTCCATGCGCCTACTTCACCGTTTCCACCACCGGGGGTGTCTCTTCCAGCGTTACCTCGCCGTCGGTATAGAGGATGTGGTATCCGCCGATGAAGGGGTGAGGTTCTTTGTCCCACAGGTAGGGGATCGCCTCGCCGCGCTTCCATTTGAAATCGCGCTTCACTCCCAGCGCAACCGCGCCGGTGTAGCGGC
The DNA here is from genome assembly GCA_022708765.1 of Armatimonadota bacterium. GTDB lineage: Bacteria > Armatimonadota > Hebobacteria > CAIYQO01 > CAIYQO01 > JAKIYB01. The sequence goes on from JAKIYB010000261.1 coordinate 4,385, forward strand.
TGGTATCCAGACCGAGAATTTCATCCAGATCATCTCTCACGGAGGGCAGGCGGTGGTTGTGCTCGCTGGCATACACCTCCAACGCCACGGCGACTTCCTCCAGCCGCGCGCCGCAGGTCTCGCGATTCTTCTGCAGGCCGCCGCGGAACAGCAGCACTCCCAGCGCGAGGATGGCGAGGGCTATGGCACTGAGCAACGTGGTTTTCATGTCGCACCTCCTGCACGTGACATGGTCGGCATTGTTGTCTTTAGACTACTCCCGCCCGGCGCGTTCGGCAAGAGGGAATTGCCGTGTCGGGAGGGAAATGTGATGGAAAAACCCTGTGTCGGGAGGCGCGTCATGCCGACGCTCTTTGGAACAACCCCTGATTACCGCCGGCTGCTCACCGTGCTGCGGCGCGGCGTGCCCGACCGCGTGCCGTTCATCGAGCTCTACGCCGACCCGTTGGTACAACTCGCGGCGTTGGCGGACCATCCGCAAACCGACAGCCTGCCGCAAGGCGGCGACGCCTTTCTCGACGCTCACATTCGGGCGCAGTATTACCTGGGGTACGATTACCTGGCCGCCGACGTGCCGTACGCCTTCACCGGCGTGCTGCGCCACGACAGCGTGGACCCCTCCGGCACCCGGCGCAACTTCCTCGACGTGGAGCACGCGCCCATTCAGTCGCGGGCGGATTTCGAGCGGTATGCCTGGCCGACGCCGGAACAGGTGGATTTCTCCATGCTGGACTACTGCGCCGCGCACCTGCCGGAGGGGATGCGCGTACTGGCGGTCCTCGGCGGCGGGCCGCTGGAATGGGGCATGTGGATGATGGGCGCGGAACGCTACTGCATGACGGTCTACGACGATCCCGACCTCATTCGCGAACTCACCGCGCGCATCAGCGCGCACCAGGCGGCGGTGTGCAAGGCGGCGGCCAGCCATCCCGCCGTCTTCGCGGTGGCCACCGGTGACGACTGGGGCTTTCGCACGCAGACCTTCCTCGCCCCCGCCGTCATGCGCGAGGTGATCTTCCCCGCGCTCAAGCGGCTAGTCGAGATCGCCCATGCCCATGATAAGCCGTTCATTCTCCACTCCTGCGGCAACCTCACCGGGGTGATGGACGCCCTTCTCGCCGAGGTGGGCATTGACGGCAAGCACAGCTACGAGGACGCGGTGATGCCGGTGACGGAAATCAAAACCCGCTGGGGCGACCGCGTGGCCATCCTCGGCGGCATTGACATAGACACCCTCACCCGCGCCGACGAGCCGACCCTGCGCGTCTATGTCCGCGCCGTGCTCGAAGCCTGCGCCCCTGGCGGCGGCTATGCCCTCGGCAGCGGCAACTCCATCGCCAACTACATCCCCGCGCGCAACCTGCGCATCATGCTGGAGGAGGGGGCGCGGTTCGGATGCTGACCGGCCTCATCCCCACGTCATCACCTGAAATCGTTCCGCGTAGCCACCTGATTCGCGGTTGACGCCGAGGATGCGTTCGGCGAAGGTGATGCCGCGCTGCGTCATATTGCGCGTGCTCTGCGAGCGGTGGTGCTCCAGCAGTCGCGCCTTCCAGACGGCGGATTCGTCGCCGAAGGTGACAACGAAATGCGGACGGAACTCGAGCGACTTCGGGTCTTCGTTGGCGAGGCCGACCAGCGGATATCCGGCGTTGCGCGCCCAGGCGGCGAACAAGCGCGCCACCAGCCGGTGGTCAGGATTGGTGTCCTCGCCGTAGGGCAGCACCACCAGATCGGGCCGCAGCGCGTGCAGGGCGCCGAAGACGCGCGCGGCGTTGGCCGGCGTGTCTTCCAGCCAGCCGTCATCGCCCGTCGTCAGCCGCAGGAAGTCGAGGCGCTCCTCCGGCAGGCCGAAAAAGCGCGCCGACGCCCGCTGCTCCGCCTCGCGCGCCGCGTCCTTGACCGCGCGGTCGGGTCCGACGAAGTCATCCAGCACTCCCAGCCAGCTTGAAGAGAGCACTGTCCAGTACAGTGTCCATCCCCCCGCCGCCAGCAGCCGCAGCGTCACCCCTACCGCGTCGGGATCGTCCGGATGCGGCGCCAGCGCCAGCGCCCGCCCCGTTCCCGTCAACGGCGCTTCGGACAGCGCCAGCATCTCCCCCCGCGCCCGCGCCGCCAATACGTCAGTAAGCCATGTCGTCATGCCGGTATATTTCCCCGCGCACAGCCGCCATCCCTGCCCGAACGCCGTGGTGGCGTACGCTATATCGGATGCGCGATATGGGATGTGGGTTATGAGTACGAGCACGAGTATGATTTGGTGATTA
>JAKIYB010000262.1:0-336 GCA_022708765.1 Armatimonadota bacterium
GATGGGCGCGACGAAGTGGCTTTGCGAAGAGGTGGTGCGCGCCCTCGCGGAAGTGTATCCTAACACCATTATGGTCACCGTGCGCTTCGGCAACGTGCTGGGCAGCCGGGGCAGCGTGGTGCCGATATTCCGCGAACAGATTCGGCGTGGCGGCCCTATCACCATCACACATCCGGAAGTGACCCGCTTCTTCATGACCATCCCGGAAGCGGTGCAGCTTGTGCTGCAGGCCGGTGCCATCGGCATCTCCGGCAACCTTTTCCTGCTCGATATGGGCCAGCCGGTCAAGATTCTCGATATGGCGCGTGACATGATTCGGCTCAGTGGCCTGGAACC
>JAKIYB010000262.1:346-2691 GCA_022708765.1 Armatimonadota bacterium
GGCGAGAAGCTCCATGAGGTGCTGACGAACGACGACGAAATGTTGGAGCAATCCGCCTGCGAAGGCTTGTCCGTCGTGCATCGTCCCACATATTTCAACGTCAGCGATTTCCGCGGGGTGCTTCGTCGGCTGCAGCAGCTCATCAGTGTCGGCAAGACCGAAGAGCTGATGCAGTTCCTCTGCGACACGGTGCCCGGCTTCGCCAATCAGCGGCTCATCGCCGAGATGGCTGACGCTGACGCACCCATCGCGCCCGCTCGCCCCAGTGCCATGTAATGTTCGCAGGAGGAGTCGCGTGCGCATACTCACCGTCATCGGCGCTCGCCCGCAATTCATCAAGGCCGCCGCCGTCTCGCGCGCGCTGCGCGCCGAACCCGACATCGCTGAATCACTGCTGCATACGGGCCAGCATTACGACCCGATGATGTCCGCGGTCTTTTTTCAGGAACTGGATATCCCTGAGCCGGCCTACCACCTGAATATCGGATCCAGCTCGCACGGCGCGCAGACCGGTCGTATGCTGGAGGCCATCGAACAGGTGCTGCGCGACGCTCCACCCGATTGGGTGTTGGTCTATGGCGATACGAACTCCACCCTCGCCGGCGCGTTGGCCGCCGCGAAGCTGCATATCCCGGTGGCGCACATGGAAGCCGGCTTGCGCTCCTTCAACCGTCGCATGCCGGAAGAACTCAACCGCATTCTGACCGACCACGCGTCAGCGCTGCTCTTCGCTCCGACGGAGACGGCGGTGGCGAATCTGCGCCGCGAAGGCATCACCAGCGAGCGCATCGTCCTCATCGGCGACATCATGTATGACGCCGCGCGCCACTTCGGCGCCGTCGCCGCGCGGGACAGTCGCATCCTGGCGCAGCTTGATCTCTCACCAGGCGGATACGCGCTGGCAACGATTCATCGCGCTGAGAACACCGACGACCCGAAACGGCTGCACGCCATCTTCGCCGGCTTGAAGGCGGTGGCCGAGGACGCGGCTGTTGTATTGCCGCTACACCCGCGCACGCGCAAGTGCCTATTAGACGCAGGGTTGCTTGATGACGTCGCGGGCTGCTTGCGCCTCATTGAGCCGGTGGGCTACCTGGACATGGTAATGCTGGAACGCAGCGCCCGCCTGGTGGTCACCGATTCCGGCGGCGTGCAGAAGGAAGCCTTCTTCCACGGTGTGCCGTGCGTGACGCTACGCGACGAGACGGAGTGGACGGAATTAGTAGACTGCGGCTGGAACCGCTTGCTGCCTCCCGTTTCGGCGAACGCCGTGCGTGATGGCCTCCGTGCCGCGTTATCCGCGCCCCCGCCGCCATCTCCACCCGATGGGCTATATGGCGGCGGGCAGGCTGCTGTGCGCGTTGTCCCATGCCTGCGCGCCTTTAGGCCGCGCTAAAGGCATTTTCGATTAACCGGGCGCCATGTATAATACGGTTGCGCCTACCCGCGTTCATCAAAAGGAGAGCAGCATGAAGGTGTTAGTCACCGGCGGCGCCGGTTTTATTGGATCCCATCTGGTGGATGGCCTGCTGGCGAAAGGCGCCAGCGTGCGCGTGCTGGACAACTTCGCCACCGGCAAGCGCAGCAACCTGCGGCACGCGATGGAGGATATCGAGCTCATTGAAGGCGACATCCGCGACCTGAACACCTGTCGCGCGGCTTGCGACGGCATTGAGCGCGTCTGGCATCTCGCGGCGCTGGGCTCCGTGCCGCGCTCGGTGAATGATCCGCTCACCTCGCATGATGTCAATATCACCGGAACGCTGCACATGCTGCTTGCGGCGCGCGACGCCGGCGTCCAGCGGTTGGTTTTCGCTTCATCCAGTTCCGTCTACGGCGCCAACCCGCAGCTCCCGCGCGAAGAGACGCAGCACCCGATGCCCATCTCCCCGTATGCCAACACCAAGCTTGCCGCCGAGCTGTATACGCTGATGTTCTCGCAGCTTTACGGCATGGAGACAGTCGCACTGCGCTACTTCAACGTTTACGGCCCGCGCCAGGATCCCGGTAGCCAATACGCCGCAGTGGTGCCACTCTTTTTCTCCTCGCTGCTGTCCGGTACGAGCCCGACAATTTATGGCGACGGCGAGCAGAGCCGTGAGTTCACCTTTGTGGAGGACTGCGTACAGGGGAACATCCTGGCCGGCACGGTGGAAGGTTCGAGCATTATTGGCGAAGCGTTCAATATTGCCGCCGGCCGTCCGGCTACGGTGAACCGACTGCTGGCGACGATTCAGCAGGCTGTCGGCACAGGCATCTCCGCGCAATATCTGCCTCCGCGCGCGGGTGATGTCCGCTTTTCCGACGCCATCACGGAAAAAGCCGTCAGCCGGCTGGGCTTCTCC
>JAKIYB010000262.1:2701-6629 GCA_022708765.1 Armatimonadota bacterium
GCGTTATACTCTGGAAGCGGGTATCGCAAAGTCCGCTGAGTGGTATACCGCCTGGCACGCCGCCGGCTGTCCCGCCTGACGCCGGACGGCACGCAGGCAGCACGACTCGACCCGGCGTTTCCGCTATCCCGGCGGGAATGCCGGGTTTGTATATTGCCTCTCACTCCTTCGTCAAGCCTCTCTAGACGCGGCGCTGCATTTTTCTCGCAACAGCGCAGATCGTGATGAAAAACACAGCATGCGACAGCGGACCGCGCCGCTACACTGCACATATCCCTTATGGAGGAGGAGAGGATGATGCGCATTCGAGGCATGTCATGGCTTGTCGGAATTGGTCTGCTACTTGCGCTGGGTCTGGGGGGCTGCAGCAGCGGCGGCGGCGCCCAGGCCTTCCAGGATGACCCTGACGGATATACGCTAACCGTTTCGCCGACTTCCGTGACGTTGTCGCCCGGCGCCACGCACACCTTCATCGCGGTGCTGGCGCAAGGGGGCGTACCAGTTGAGCCTCAGCCAATCGTCACCTGGTCGGCTGTGCCGGAGCGTCTTGGTCAGTTCAGCGGCGACGTATTTCTTGCCGGCGAGGCTGGACAGAGCGGCAGTGTGGTGGCAACGGTGGAGGTCGCCGGGACAACGCTCTCCGCCACCGCCGCCGTGACGATCAGCGAAGAGAACGGCCTCCCGGATTCCCTTATCTCGGTGGAAGTCGTTGCCGAGAACGATGAAGACCTCTCGGCCATGCCCGCCGGCTACTGCGTACAACTCATCGCGCTCGCGGTGCTGGAATCCGGACAGGTGGTACCGATCACCGGCACGGTGCAGTGGAGCGTCTCCGGCGGCATCGGCACGGTGACACAAAGCGGCGTCTTCAGCGCAATCGAGCCGGGAACAGGTAGGATTCATGCCACTTTTGCCGGGTTCAGCGGCTTTACGCCCATCCGTGTGGTATGTCCGGGGGAATAACGCTTGCCATGACGCGTGACTGCAGTGAGGGGCCTGCCATGTTGATGGCAGGCCTTTCCGCCACCATGAAGGACTTCCCCTCGCAGACAACGAAATTCATGAGAACCATCACCCGTGTAACCAGTGCAATTGGATTCACGCACCTGCCGAGGGGGACCGACGGTGACGTTCAATTCCCTGGCGTTCCTGATATTCGCCGCCATATTCTTCATGCTCTGGCCGTTGGTGCGCCGCCATCAGCAGGCGCGCTGGGTGGCGATTACCGTCGCGTCATTCATCTTCTACGGATGGTGGGACTGGCGTTTTTCACTGTTGCTCGTGGCGAATGGGCTGGTGGACTTCTACGTCGGTCTTGGGCTCGAGCGTTTTCCGCGCGCCAGGAAAATGCTCCTGGTCACATCCATCACCGCAAATGTGCTCACCCTCGCGATCTTCAAATATGCCGGCTTCTTTCTGGAAAACTTGAATACGATCTGGATGACCGTGAGTCAGGCAATCGGCATTGTATCAGCACAGCCAATTCCCGTTGTGCATCTGGTGCTGCCGATCGGCATCAGTTTCTACACGTTCCATTCGATGAGCTATATCATTGACGTGTATCGTGGCGCCGTGAAGCCCACTCGCCATCTCTTCCATTTCTTCGCCTATCTCTCGATGTTTCCGCATCTGGTCGCCGGGCCTATCATTCGCGGCGCTGACGTGTTGCCGCAGCTCGAGCACTGGCACCCCCCGACGCCCGAAGGACGATGGGAAGGCTTGCGCCTCATTGCGCACGGCTTCTTTAAAAAAGTCGTGGTTGCCGACAACATTGCCCCGATTGTCAACGCGGCCTTTCTGGCGATGCATCCGGTGGCATCCATGCCATACTGGTGGGTGGTTGTTTCACTCTTCGCCTTCCAAATCTACTGTGACTTCAGCGGCTACAGCGATATCGCGCGCGGCCTGGCGAAATGGATGGGCTATCACTTTCCGCTGAACTTCAACCATCCGTATACCTCCACAAGTTTACGCGAGTTCTGGACACGGTGGCATATCTCCCTGTCAACGTGGTTTCGCGATTACGTGTATATCCCGCTGGGTGGGTCAAAGCATGGCGAATGGGCGTCGCATAGAAATATGGCGCTCACCATGTTGATTTCCGGTTTCTGGCACGGCGCGTCATGGCTCTTCATCATCTGGGGGGCGCTGCACGCGCTGTATCTGTTTGTGGAGCGCGTCACCCGCTGGCCAGCGCGTTTGTTGGCATGGCCTGGCGGCCGCGTCCTGGCGTTGGCAGTCGTGCTCGTGCAAGTCTGGGTCGCCTGGGTGTTCTTTCGCGCAACGTCGCTCGAGCAGGCATGGCAGATTGTCACGACGATGTTTTCGGTTCATGCCTGGCGCATGGTACCGATTGAGGGCATGACGACCTTTGCCATTGCCGTCATCGTCGTGATGGCGTTGCGAGAGTTATATGAGTTTTTCGCGCCACGCATGCTGGAACAGCGCATGCATGCCGCCATCGCATCGAATCGCGTGACCACGCGGTTCCTGCCTGTATTTGAGCCCATCGTCTTGACCGGAATGCTGGTCGCCTGTGTTTTTCTGCGCGGACCGGGGAGCGTCTTTATCTATTTTCAATTCTGAGGCAGCCGATGTCATGTGATCGAACTACAGCAACGCTGCTCGCCGCGGGCTTTATCATTCTGGCCTTTGCGCTCTTGCGCGCGTCTATTGGCGGGCCCGGCATGCCGGACGAGGTGTTCTGGGCGCAGAAGTTCCTCTTTGCGCCTGGCGCGTATGACATGGTGATCGCGGGTGACTCGCGCGTCAATCGCGCCGTTTCGCCGCGCGTGATACGGCAGGAGATGCCGGGGCAGCGGATTGCCAATTACGGCTTTCGCTCCACGGCATATGATGCGGCATACCTGCGCGCGGTTGAGCGCCTGCTCGACCGGGACAGTCACCCTCGCATCATTATACTCGGTATTACCCCGCACGCTTTTACCCCGCATGCTCGAGCCAACAATGGCTTTAATGATCTTGCCGGCACTCCTCGGCGCGCGCTGCGCCAACGTGTTTTCTTTGGACGGTGGTTATACAGCTTCGGATCGTTCGTATCAGTTGAGAAAACCGCCATCGGTTCGTATGATCGGTATGAGTTCACGAATTATGCTGATGGCTGGACCGCCATGCGTGTCGAACCGCTGATTCCCACGATGGCCGTGCCTGATTATCGCGGCTTCTTCGCGGATAGCCAGGCTGATCCCGCGGCGGTTGACCAGTTGATCACGACGGTACGGCGTTGGACGACGCAAGGCATCCTTGTGATTGGTATCCGCCCGCCCGTCAGCACGGAGATGATAGCGGTCGAAGAGGAGTTGAGCGGTTTTCATGAACAGGCATTCGTGACGGCATTCACCGCCGCTGGAGGAAAATGGCTGGCGTTTTCCCGGCATTATCAGAGTTATGACGGGAGTCATCTTGTCGAGTCCGCGGCGATTCAATTCACCCGCGACCTGACGGATCGCATTCAGCAGCTTCGCGATTGAGATGATTTCCGGATTTGGAATAGCCTGGATAACAAACGGACCTGCCGCTATCATGGCAGGCCCGTTTGCCGGTGGCATTGTTCCTCCGTCCGTTATTGTGGCTCGACCGAGATGTTATCAACGTAAAACGTCCCCGGTTCACCGCCGATGCGGATGACGATATGGGTCATCTCAATGCCCGGCGGCCAGATGATTTTCGCGCCCGAGCCTTCAGGACCGATGGTTGTTTCCAGCATTCTCCACCCGTCGGTTGGGCCTTTCGCCCAGAACGACCATTCCCAGACACGGTCATCTTTCGTGCGCACGTTTTGCGTCACCTTGTTGATGCCATAGCCGCCGAACTGGGCCATAATCGCCGCGTCCGCATAGACATGCGTACTGATGCGATAGACGCGTTGCGTGTCTACGGGGATTTGGTAGTTGGCGCTGAACACCCC
>JAKIYB010000263.1 GCA_022708765.1 Armatimonadota bacterium
CCGCCACGGACGATGAAGGCGCCAGCACGGTGGTGCGGCAATACCTGACGATTCTTTCTGCCGAGGAAGCGACGGCCCGCTGGGGCCTCTCTCCCGGCGCGCGCAGTCGAGAACGGACGACGGAATGATGGATAATGACCTGGGCCTCGGCGTGCTCGTGGCCCTGCAAGACGGCTTTACGCACAATGCGGCGCGTATCGAGACCTCCATGCAATCGCTGGATGCCACGGTCGCGTCGGCGCAGGCGCGCATGAGCCAGAATATGGAGCTCATCCAGCAGGGCGCCATGGTGATGGGGGCGGGCTTAACGATGATGGCCGCCCCCGCCGGGCTGGTGGCCGCCACTATCGGCACCCAACGGGCGCTCGGGGAAATGGCTTCTCTCGGCTATCGGGATTTTAAGACTCTGGAACGCGCGGCGGAAGACTTCACCAATCGGTATGCCGGGTTCAGCAAGCCGGCCATCATCAGCGCCAGTTATGACATCAAGTCCGCGCTCTCCAGTCTGTCTGATGAAGCCGTGGGCACCTTCGCGCAACTGGCGGCACTGACCGCGAAAGCGACCAAAGCCTCCACCGAGGAGATGGTCGGCACCTTCACCACCGCCTATGGCATCTTCAAGCCGATCATGGCCGAGATGTCGGATATGCAGTGGGCGCAGACCTTCTCGGGGGCGATGGCGCAGACGGTGCAGGCGTTTAAAACGACCGGCGCGCAGATGGCGGAAGCCATCAAGAACGTCGGCGCCACGGCGGCCGCCAGCAATATCCCGCTCAACGAGCAGTTGGCGATCCTCGGCACGCTGCAGACCACCATGCCGGGGAGCGAAGCCGGCACGCTGTATAAGGCCTTCGTTATGAAGGCTGCGGAAGCCGGAGAGAAGCTGGGGTTGTCCTTCATTGGGCCGACCGGGCAGCTGAAGAGTATTCTCCCCATCCTGGAGGAGGTCAAGGCCAAGTTCCCCGACCTCTCGCAGGCGGCCGCACAGGTGAAGATCAAAGAGGCCTTCGGCAGTGATGAGGCGGTGAAGTTCCTGCTGCAAATGAGCATGAATGCCGGGGCACTCGCCGGCGGCATCGATGCGGTAGGGCTGGCGATGCGGCAGGGCACGGCCTTGACGGAGCAGATGGCGCAGGCGATGAATCGGGATCTCGGCGCGCAGTTGTCCCTGGTCGGACAACAAACGAAGAATCTCACCGAAATCCTGGGCTCTACTCTCTTGCCGCTGACCACGCCGATCCTGCAGGGCGTGCAGTATGTCGTGTTGCGCATGCAGGACTGGGCGCGCGAGCATCCGGGCCTGACGCGCGCGATTCTCGCCACCACGCTGGCGGTGGGGGCGTTGCTCGTCGTGGTCGGCGGTGGCATGGCACTGCTGGGGTCGCTCGGTTTGTTGCTGCCGGGGATTCAGGCGGGGATGGCGGCCATCGGCCCGATGCTCGCGGGCGCCGCTGGCGCGGTGGCGGCCAATCTGCTGCCGGTGGTGCTGATCGTCGGCGGGGTCATCGCCGCGGTCTGGTTGCTGCGCCGGGCGTGGGAAACGAATTTCGGCGGCATCCGGGATGTGCTGACTACTGCCTGGCTCAACGCAAAAGCAGTCTTCACCGGCCTCACCCAGCTCATTACCAGCTTCAACGGGGCCACCGGCACCATGAGTGCGGCGGTGGCTGAACAACTCCAGCAGGCCGGATTGCTCAATTTCGTGGTCACCGTCTTCCAGGTGTATGCCCGCATGCGCGCCTTCCTGGCGGGATTGTGGGCGGGCTTCTCCTCGTTCTTTAGGAATATCCGCGCGGCGGTGGAACCGGCGGTGACCGCGCTGGTGCAGGCCTTCGGCGGCCTCTTCACCGCCATCGGCCGCATGCTGGGCATCGTGCAGTCGGTGAAGGTGGAAGTCGCAGGCACCACCGGGAGTTGGCGCCAGTTCGGGCAGGCCGTGGGGGAGGTGCTGGGCTTCGTAGGGCAGATTATTGCCACGGTGTTCGCCGGCGTGGTGTGGATCATCACCGGGGTGGTGCAGGTCATCCGCGGGGTGGCGGCGGCGCTGGGCTGGCTGCGCGAAGGCATGACCGTGGTGGGGAACTTCTTTGTCACGCACTGGAATCATATCGGCAGCGTGGTGAAGTGGGCGGCGATCATCCTCGGCACGGTCTTCGGGCCGGCGCTGATTCAAACTGGTATTCAGGCCACGGTCGCTGGGGCGCAGATCGTCGGCAATTACCTCATGGGCCTGCAGATGGCCGGGACGATCAGCCTGGTGCGCACGATCACGCAGTTGCGCACCATCGCTTCGATGTCCTGGGGGAATTTCACCGGCGGCATTCGTGGTGCGGTCACCGCCCTGCGGGCTGCCGGCATCGCCACCGTGCAGTATGCCGCTGCCGGCTGGCGGGCCGTCGGTGCGCTGGCGGCCCAAGCTGGACAGTGGGTGGTGCTGCGGGTGCGCACGCTGACGGGGATTGCGGCGACGGTGGCGGCACGGGGCGCGCAACTGGCGTCGTCCATCGCTACTGGCATTGCGACGGGGGTGACGTGGGCGTTCAACGCCGCGCTGTGGGCGAACCCGATCACCTGGATTGTCGCCGCCATCATCGGCCTGATTGCCGTCGTCATCCTGCTCTGGAAGAACTGGAGTGCCGTCACCGGCTGGCTGACCGGCGCCTGGCATGCCATCAAAGGAGCCGCCGTCGCGGTCTTCGATTGGCTGGCGGGATTCTTCCGGAAGTGGGGGCTGACGATATTGGCGGTCGTCACTGGCCCCATCGGCTGGATCGCATTGGCCATCTACAAAAACTGGGACGCGATCAAAGGCTTCCTCGGCAACGTCTGGGGGTGGATGAAGTCGGCGGGCAGCGCCATCTGGAATGGCGTGAAGGCCGGGGCATCTGCCGTGGGCGGCTGGTGCGCTGCGGCCTGGAACGGCATCAAGGCCGGCGCCAGCCAGGCGTGGGAAGGCATCAAGTCCGGCGTGTCGTCGTATGTGGGCTTCCATCGCGGCAACCTGGAGTTGGCGAAGACCATCGCCACCGGCGCCTGGCAAGCCATCGCAAACGGGCATGGCTCGCTCTGGGATCGGTGTAAGGCCGCCAGTAGCATTGCCATCAGTGAAATCTCGGCGAAGTATCCGTGGCTGGGCACCGCCATGCAGGCGGTCGGCAGTACCATCACCGGCGTCTGGCAACGCATCAGCGGTGCCGCATCATCCGCATGGACATCGGTAAAAGGTTGGGCGATGGATGCCTGGGACAGGGTGAAATCTGCCGCCACCGGCGCGTTCCAACACCTGGCCAACGGGTTTACGAACCTGCTGCCCAACGCTTTGGATGCCGGGAAGAAGCTGATGACAACGCTGGCCGATGGCATCCGGTCAGCCGTCAACGCACCGTTCGAGGCCTTGAAAGCCGGACTCGGGAAACTGGGGAAACTGCTGCCGCACTCCGATGCGGAGATCGGGCCGCTGGCGACCCTGTCGGCTTCAGGCTTCTCGCTCCTCGATACGTTGGCGCGGGGGATCATCAAAGCGCAGGAGTTGCCCGCACAGGCGATGGAGCGGGCCTTTGCCTTCGGGACGAATCTCCCGTCACTCATGCCGCCGGTGCTGGCCACTGCGGTCGCCGGCACGGCGCCATCAACACGGCCGATCACCCCGGTCAGCGTCAGTCCGGTGCTGTCACCGCGCACAGCGCCCACGTCAGCGGAACCCGTGCGCGACCTGCTTTCGCTGATTGCCGACAAGCTCGATGCGCTGGCGACCCAGCCACAGGGCGACACCGTCGTCACCCTCGATGGCCGGGAAATCGCCCGCGCCGTCTATCGCGATGTGCGCGAGCAGCGCATCCGCCGGTACGAGTAGGGAGGTGACCATGGAGAGTAAACAACCGGTCACCGCCTACCTGGTCGATACCGTGACCCGCGAGCGGCTGGCCTTCCAGTATAACCCGAATGATATTGTGGACGGCAAGGCCACGACCTATGCCACCATCGTGGTGCCGGGCATGAGCCATCCGCGCTACCAGTATGTCGCCGGCGATGCGCGGAAAATCAGCTTTACCGTGAGTTTCTACCAGGGCGATGTCCGGAAGCAAGTGGCCTGGCTGCAGTCGCTGCTCTACCCGGCGCACGACGGCACCACGTTGAAAACGGCGCCGCATGCCGTGCTGTTCTTTTTCGGCGAACTGTATCCCGGCATCGCCTGCCTGGTGCGGGAGGTGCGGGCGCATTACAGCTACCTCTTCGATCCGGAGACCTTGCAGCCGCGCCGGGCGGATGTCGAGGTGACACTGGAAGAACTGGTCGACCGTTCCGTGAGCTACCGTGAGGTGCGCCGATGACCGATGACCGCTCACGCTATCGCGACTGCATTATCTACCAGGACGGTGAGACGCAGTTTTTCGGTGCCCGGCAACGGCTCGATGCCACGCCGCAGCCCGATGACCGATTCCACCTGGTGGTCGATGGCGACCGCGTCGACCTGCTGGCCGCCCAGTACCTGGGTGATCCCACCCTCTGGTGGGTGATTTGTGATGTGAATGATATCGCCTTTCCGCTTGAGTTGCTGGTGGGAACCACGCTGCGCATCCCCAGTCTCGAGCGCGTCATGTTGGAGTTGTTGGATTGATGAAAAGAGAGCGTGATCAGATGCCGATGAAGACTAACCCCAAGTCGTCGCAGAGCAGCCTCGACCTGGCTGACCAATTTACCCTCCGGCCCGTCATGACGCCGGCTATGCCCTCACAGCTGGACAGCCTGCAGCATGCCTTGCGGCTGCTTGCCGGCATCGCCGTGCGGATGGGACATGCGGAGCACCCGCTTCCACCACGCGACTTGACTCTTTCGCCGACGGAAGCCATGAATGGCGGGCCCATAGGGGCAGAAGGGAGGAACTGACATGGCACCCACCATGACGACAGCTTGCAGCCTGCTACCGGCGGTCGGGTATCTGCGTCGCTCGACGGATCGGCAGGAACAATCCATTGGTGACCAGCGCAAAGCCATTGACCGGTATGCTCAGGAGCATGGCTTCGATATCCTGCACTACTATATCGATGACGCGATTAGTGGCACGACCAGCGAACAGCGCAAGGCCTTTCAGGAACTGATGACGGATGCCAAGGAACGGGACTGTCCATTCAAGTATGTGCTGGTCTACGACGTCAAGCGATTCGGCCGCCTGGATAATGATGAAGCGGGCCACTACCGCTTTACGCTGCGCAAGCGGGGCATCGAGATCATCTACACCGCCGAGGCGTTCACGGGCGACGACACGGACGACCTGCTGCGCCCGGTGAAGCAGTGGCAGGCGCGGCAGGAATCGAAAGATTTGTCGCTGGTGACCATCCGCGGGCAACTCTCCCGCGTACACGAGGGCTTATGGAACGGCGGCACGCCGCCGTATGGGTATGACCTGGCCTACTATACCAGCGCCGGTATGGTGCGGACTATCGTCCGCTACCAACCCGATGGCACGAAGCTGCTGCTCAATGCGCAGGGGGAGGTGACCAGTGTCGTCGAACACGGGGAATCGCTCAACAACAGTAAAGCCGACCGCTGCAAGCTCACCCCGAGTGACCCGGAGCGTGTCGAGACCATTCGGAATATCTTCACGTGGTATACGCGCGATGGCCTGGGCTTTAAAGGCATCGCCGATAGGCTCAATGCCATGGGAATTTCGTCACCGCGTGGCGGCACCTGGTCACGCTATCACGGCGCCGACTGGTCGATGACCACCATCCGCGATATCCTGCTGAATCCGGCATACGTGGGGGATATGGTATGGAACCGGCTCTCCTTTGCCAAGTTTCATAAGATCGCTGGCGGCAAAGCCGTGCGCCGACACAGTATCCCTGGCGGCGGTGCCGAGCAGAACCGGGAGGTCGACTGGATCGTCATCCCGGATGCCCATCCGGCGCTAATCACGCGGGAGCAGTTCGAACTGGCGCGCATGAAGCGGGAAGATCGGCGCAAGTCGCATAGCGGGCAATCGTTTCGCGTCGGGCAAGGCGCTAAATCCTCTTATCTATTGACCGGCCTCGTCCAATGCGACCGCTGCGGACACTACTGGCAAGGCTACTCGGTCAATAAGGGGAAGCCGCGGAAAGATGGCAGCAAGGTGAAGACGTATTATTACGCCTGCAACGGCTACGTGTCGAAAGGCAATGCTGTCTGCCATCGCTCGGTGATCGCGCAGGACGCCTTGGAAAACTGGGTGCTCGATCAGATCGACGACATTCTCCAGCGCTACATCCGGGACGGCGGTGAGGACGAACTGCGGACGATGATTCGCCAGGAGCTGACGGCGACCGCGACGCGGGAAGAAGCGACGTCGGGCATCACGCTGGAGGCGATTGCCGCCCGCAAGCAGGCGATCACCCAGCAGGTCAGCACGACGTTACAGACCATCGATGAGGCGAATAGGGAATTCGTTAATGCCCATTTAACGGCCCTGCGCGAAGAAATGGCGGAACTCACGCGCCAGGAAGAGGCTATTCGCCGCAAAGCCGCCCAGCGCGAGATGCTCGATGAGGCGGTCGACTCGCAATACAGCCTGGCCTGCCAACGGATTGGGATGGCGCGGAACGTGTTATTGGCTGGCACGATTGAAGAGCAACGCCTG
>JAKIYB010000264.1 GCA_022708765.1 Armatimonadota bacterium
CTCATCGGCTACAACACCGAGGGCAGATACGTAACCTTCGAACCCCTCGGCCCCGGCGGCGACCCCTACCCCGCCATGTATGGCAAAACCGACCCCGCCGTCCTCGACAAACTCGTCAGCGACTCAATCCGCTACTTCCGCGAACGCGAAGAAGCCGTGCTGACGATGGAAATGGAATATGTGGAAAACCCGCAAGGATAGAAACGAGCCACGGGTGAAGGAACGAAACAGGTCCGAAGGGCCGACAGCCGCTAGCCACGGGTGAAGCGAAGCGAAACCCGTGGGACAGGCGCCATTATCGATGCACGAGCCCTGACAGGGCGACAGCAAAATCCTCTGTCGTCCTTTCAGGCCTCTTCTTTGTTATTCGTCCCCGTCCACGGGTTCCGCTTCGCTTCACCCGTGGCCAGCGGCTTCGACCCCTTCGGGGTGTGAGATGGGGGACGACGATTACGATGACGATGACGGTTTGGGGGGGCGGGTTGTCGGGATGCAGGCATCGGGAGTAGAATGTGGGCGACGTTGACCCGCTGATGGAGCGCCCGATGCGTATCGCCCTGGCTCAGATTGATTGTCGGCTCGGAAACATACCCGCCAACCTCGCCACCCATGGCGAGGCGCTGCGTTCCGCGCGCGAGGCGGCGGCCGATTTCACCCTCTTCCCAGAACTCAGCCTCACCGGCTACCGTTTGCGCAGCAGCATTAATCGTGTCATGCTCACTGACGACGAGTTACAAGAAATGACCCGGCGTTTGTGCGATGCCGGCGCATTGGGCGCTGAGCAATATGCCGCCTTCGGCTGTGTGGAGTTGAGCCCGCGCGCAGTGGTCTACAACACCACGCTGCTCATTCAGGGCTGTGCGCCCGCGCCGCGCTTCCGCCACCGCAAGGTCTACCTGCCCAGCTACGGCATGTTTGAGGAAGAGCGCTACATGCATCCCGGTGACCGCTTCCGCACGCTGGATGTCCTGCTAAAGGACGGCGAAACGTGGCGTATTGGCGTGCTGTGCTGCGAAGATGCCTGGCACGATTCCGCCTGGCTTATCATGCAAGCGCGCGGAGTGGACCTGGTGCTGGTGCCCTCCGCCTCGCCCGGGCGCGGGGTGGAGAATGAACGGCTGGGCAGCCAGCAGAGTTGGCATGGCATCCTCCGTACGCAGGCGGAGTTCTGCGGCTGCTACGTGGCGCACTGCAACCGCGTGGGTTTTGAGGACGATATCCACTTCTGGGGCGGCTCCGCCGTCTTTGCTCCCACCGGCGAAATCGTCGCCGAGGGCAAGATCATGGGTCCCGACCTTGTGCTCTGCGACCTGGACAAACGCGTCCTCACCCGCACCCGCGTCGCCACCCCCCTCATCGCCGACGAAAACTGGGATTTAACCCTGCGCGAGTTGCGGCTGGCGCGGGAAGAAGTAGTAAGAGGAGATTAACCGCAGAGAACGCAGAGCGCGCAGAGAAGTCGGTATTACAGAGGCTGACATCGAGAAGTTATACTGGGACGCGGTCATTGCCCCTCGCTATCAGGTGTAGCAGGAGTGCGACCTTCTCATTCCGTATAACCTTTCAATGACCGCGTCTGTAAAAATTGAGCATTGACAATTTTCAATTAAAAAGTTGCCTTCTGCGCGCTCTGCGCACTCTGCGGTGAAGTACGAACACAATGCAAGACCCACGTTACTTATTGAATATCAACCCCGAGTTGGTGCGGCGCATCCTTGTGGAAGCGATTCGGCATACCGGGGAGGCGATTCGCGGGGAGGCGGTAGGCCGCTGGGTGGTGAACCTCTCCGGCGGGCTCGATTCCGCCATCGTCGCCTTCCTCGCCTGCGAGGCGGTGGGGCCAGAGAACGTGCGGGCGCTGCTGCTGCCCTACCGCACCTCCATGCCCGCAAGCCGCGAGGATGCCATGCGCGTGGTGGAGGCGCTGGGCATCGGCTATCAGGTCTACGACATCACCGCCGCCGTGGACGGCCTCTACCAGAGCAAAGCTGACGATCCCTACGCCGCCAACAAGCGCGCCAAAGGCAACGTGATGGCGCGGATGCGCATGATCTTCGGCTATGAGGAATGCGAGCGCTGGAACGCCCTCATGCTCGGCACCATTTGGGGCGACAGCGCCAGCGCGCTGAACCTCATCGCCGACCTTTATAAAACCCAGGTGCGCCAGCTCGCGCGCAACATCGGCGTGCCGCAGGTGATCGTGGACAAAGCACCCAGCGCCGACCTGGAGCCGAACCAGACGGATGAGAGCGATATCGGCTTCAGCTACTACGCGGTGGACAGCGTGCTGGTGCGCTTCGTGGATATGGGCATGCTTCCCGACGAGATCAAGGCCGACCTCTGGGCCACACAGGGCGACCTAAGCATAGACTGGGATGCGGCCGTGGATAAACTCTGCGGCGTGGCCACCGACGCCGCCATGCGCCCCGGACTGGTGGATATCATGGAATACAAACGCCGCATGACCCCCATCGTCCCGAAAATCAGCCGGGCAACCATCGAACTGGACTACCGCCCGCCGAAGCAGTGGGGACGATAAGGTTTTCACCGCGGAACACGCAAGGAGCGCAGAGGAGATAGCGTGTTGCTCAGTAAAGCGGTGACAGACTGCGCATTACCCATCGGAAGCGGCTGCTGGAAGCGGTACCAGCACCAGTCGTGTCTGTCCAACCGTCACCAATAACTCACAGTAATGCGTTGTCTGTCACCGATTTACCCTGTGTAGCTCATCCAGGCGCTGTCGAGCTTCCTCAGCATATCGCGTGTCGGCGTAGTCACGGACTACTACCTCCATTAAAGAAATGGCCTCGGTAAGTTTGTTACCAATACGTAGAGTATTGGCGCGGACGAGGAGGTGTTGGGCAACCTGCTCACGTTGTTCCGTATCGGAGTAGACGCGTTTCTCGGTGAGTAAGGTTAGTATTATATATCCGATGACCCCGAGTAAGCCGAGTAGAGCGAGTGCCGGGTGGTATCCGCGCTTCCGTGCATAGACCGCCAAGCCTATGATGACCAGCAACGTACCGAACCCGAAAAATAACCACGCAGTCTGTAGAGATGCTTCAGACACTTGCGTCATACCATACCCGACGATCTGCCCAATTGTACCGATAACGACCCATATGAGACTATGGGCATCGAATTTCATATTCATCGAGTACACCTCTGATTATTTTATTACCCCTGATATCAAGTTTCATTATGTATCCGCATCCGCCGCCGCATCGCCCACACCCACGCGCACAGCACCACCGCCCCCCAGGCGCCGATGAAGTAGGAGGTATTATGCGCGTAGAGATCGGCGATGAACCGGGGCTCGGACTGCAGGTATGGCACCTGGACACCTTTGATCTCGACCATTACCGGGCCATTGGTCGAGTAGTAACCGGCGATGCCGGCAATCAACGCCGAAAATGCCATGACACAGAGCAGCACTCCCATCGGTTTGAGTAACTGTATGGCCTTCACAGTCGGCAGCGACCCGACTCGCGCCGCCAGCGCCAGCGGAAATCCGAGAATCGCCCCCATCCACCAGGTGGCGAAGACGCCCCAGGCCAGCGCCAACAGGGTCAGGTTCCCCGATAAGCCGATATCCATGTGGTAGACCGTGAAGTATTCCGGGCAGACGCGGATGGTCACCTGATCGTGCAGGATACCGTACAGGATCGCCGCAAAGATGGCAAAAGCCCAGATTTTAATAAACTCCAGCATCCATACTCCTGAATCCCTGCCCCCTATTCCCTGAAAAACGGCTGCGTCCACGCCATCGCCGCACCGTACCCGTAAAGCTCGAAGCGCAGGTAGCTTACCTTGAACTCGTCGAAAGAAGCAGACATCGTTTCGCCTTTCGCCCGTGCGAGGCGAACGCCGCCGTCGGCGATAAGGGCGATTTCCTGGGCGTCGGGAGCTTCCACGAACACGGTGCTGCCGTCACGGCCCACGGTGGTGATGGTGACGCCGGTTGAGCAATAGAACCGGCCTGCCTGCAGGGCGCGCAGGATGCCGACGGGCGTTTCATCGGCTGACTTAACCATGAGCCAGCCGAGGGCGATGTCGCATGGGGCGTGGGAGTCATCACTGGCGAAACCGAGCACGCGGCGGCCATTGGCGAGCAGGTAGTCCCACTTGTCAGTGCTGATGGCGTACCCTTGCAGGCGTTCGATAACCCCGTTGTAGATTTCGATGCCGTCGTAATGCTGCTTCGCGAGCAGCGCCTCGCGCCGGTAATGCGGGGTAAGGATCCAGTTCGGATGGTTCATCACCAGCAGGCCGTCGGTCTCGGCATGCGCCGCCAGCAGTTCCGCCTGGTCGGATACACCAATCGCCCGGCGCGGGAAGGCCGGATCGGCGGCATACACGCCCGCATGTTCGCCCACCGGGCTGTTCCACTCGATACCGGGAATGAGAGCGAGACGCGTCGCAGGCGGCTCGACCATGGCCAGGTGATCGGAGAGAGCCAGGAAATCGTAGCCGGCCTCTTCATACTGCGCCAGTACGCGCTCCGGCGCTTCGGTGCCGCAGCCGCTGGCGGGATGGGTATGCGTGTGCAGGTTGCCGCGCAGCCAGCGGCCAGCGGTGCCGGCGTAGGGGTTGGTCCAGTTAACGGTAAGCATACCCCCTATTTTCGCGACACCCAGGCATTACCCTTCTCGTAAAAGCGATACGGACATTCCATCGCGCGCGAAATACCGATGCGAGTGGTGGTGACGACCTCCGTTACCGGCTCTCCCTGGAAAAGCTGCAACGGCGGCTGCGTCAAGTCGTGGCCGTCGAGTGTTTTGTTAATGATAAAAGCCTGCGCGAGCTTACCGGGACCGTTGGTAAACTGGCGAGGATCATCCAGGCGCCTGTTCCGCGCCATAATCTCCAACCCCTCCAGCGGTTCCAGCGCGCGGATGAGCACGGCTTCCGGCAGGCCAACCGGCCCGGTCACCACGTTGAACATGAAGTGGTTGCCATAGGTGAAGTAAACATATGCATGACCGGGTGCGCCAAACATGGCGGTGTTGCGCGCCGTCTGCTTGTGGATAGTACCGCCGTCGGGCAGTTCGCGCACGCCGTGGCAGGCGGGATCATCATGAAGATAGGCCTCGGTCTCCACGATGCGCCCGACCAGCCGGCCCTCCGGCAGCGTGCGCACCAGTAACGCCCCGAGAAGGGCGCGGGCGACCTCCACCGTGGGCTGCAGGAAGAATGCGTCATCGAATGGGTGATTCATAAATCGGATAGTGCCGCACGCAGGACCAGCACGCGCTCCTTACAGATGGAGACAATGGTATAGAGATACCCATCGTAAAGCAGCGTATGCGGGTAGCCGTAGATGCCGCCTTTGTGCATGCCGGGAGTCGTTGGCGCATAGTCGCTATCGGCCAGCAGGTAATGCCGGGTGAAGCATATGCCGTCCTCCGATAACGACAGCACCAGCGGATTGCGCTGCCAAAGCGGTTCAGCATCGGGACAGCCAACGTAGTAATAACGCCCGTCTGGCAGCCGGCCAAAGTGAAATTTCGTGGCGTTGTCGGAAAACTCAGTGGGCATCGGCGTAGACCAGGTAGCGCCGTCGTCGCGGCTCTCCGTCACCCACAGGCGCTCGGTATTCGTGCGCAGCAGCATGTGCAGCACGCCGTCATCCGTGGCATAAAAGGAGCCTTCGCAGAGCACGACGGGCCAGCCGGTATGGCGCTGCGCCAGCCAGATACCCTCAGAATCGTCGGCATAGTTGGGATAATCTGCAGGATAGACGCCGGTCATCCGCCAGCCGGTGAGGCCGGTAGGATCATCAGTATACGGGAATGCCGTATTGCCGCTGATGATGAGACGGCCGGTGAGGGTGGCCTGCGGGCCGTGGTTCGGTACCACTCGCAGACCGAGATCAACCGGTCCGGACCAGGATACCCCATCCGTCGTGGTCATCGCCCACAGACCGGTATCGCAGTGCCCGGCATCGGCGTCCGCGCGCTCCTCGCCGCGCAGCGCTTCCGGGCGATACTCATACTTCCCGATATAGGCCGTCAGCGTTTCTCCGTACCGGTGGAATCCGGCGGCGGTGAGCACCAGCGGCCAGGCGACACCTCGGCACCCCTCCAGCAGCGGAACCGGTTCACTCCAGCACAGTCCGTCCTCTGATGTCGCCAGCAGCACCCGCTGCCCCGGCGCATCCTCATCGCGCAGCCCGTTCGACCAGATGGCATACAGCCGCCCGTAAAAGGCCGCCAGGTGCGGATGGTGCGAGTAGGTCCACTCGGCACCCGGTGTATACAACCAGGCGGTCTCCACCGGCAGGCGGAGGCGAGAGGACGGATCGTGGGTATTGGTGATGAGAGATGGCATCGTCTCGCTACTGCCCATTCGTCGCCGGCGCGGTCGGCGGTGCCGCCGGTACCGGCGTAATCGGCGTGATGACCACCGGCTTCGGCTTCGGACCTTTCAGCGCCTTTTCATATTCGTTTGGGCGAATGGGGGTGCCGAGGAGTTTGTCGGCCGGGCGCAGGTAGAAGAGGTAAACGAGCACAATCGCGGTCGTCAGGATGAACGCCACCAGCAGCGGCAGGCGG
>JAKIYB010000265.1 GCA_022708765.1 Armatimonadota bacterium
AAGAGGATAAACGCTACTTCCTGCGGGAGTTGCATAGCGCGGCGGATGCGCAAGGCCTGTTCCAGCGGGGGGCGCGCGGCTGCCGCGTCACCACGGGCGAGAGCGACGACCGCCGAGGTAATCGCGGCATGGACGACGGCATTCTTATTTCCTGATGCATCGGCCACCTGTTGGCACTCCTCGCGCAAGGCTTCGGCTTCCGCCAGATTCCCACGCGCCACGGCATGCCGGGACAGCGTCCGCAGGCACTCGCAAATGCCCTCGGGCAAGTTCAGATGCCGATACAGGTACAGGCTCTCCTCTACGTAGGGATATGCCTCAATATGCGTGCGGCAGACATGCGCGGCCCAGAGCAGCGCTTCGGCTCGTTCAACGGATTGCTCGTCGGGATTGCGCGCCAGCAGCACATCGAGCCAGGAATGGCACTCCGACGGAAAACGCCGGAAGAAGGTGAGCGCCAGCGGAAAGCCATCCAGCCCAACATCCGTGTGCCGCAGCGCGGCACGGAAATTATCCGCTTCCGTCACGTTGAAGCGCGCCCATTTCTGCCACACTTCCGCCGACGCCGCGCCGGCAATCTCGCGCTTTTCGCGCGCCACCTGTTCCAGAAAATAGGCGGCATGGCGCTGGCGAAATGCCTGCTCCTCGCCGGCATCGCGCAGTTTCTCCTCGCTGTATTCCCGCACGACTTCCAGCATGCGGTAACGCATGTCGGCTCCCTCGGTCGCGTCGGCAAGGATCAGTGATTTTTCGACCAGTTCCGTCAGCGCGTCCATCACGTCCCAGTCGAAGAGCACGTCATCCGCGCAGACGGCTTCCGCGGCCTCCAGCGTGCAGCCGCCGGCGAAAACGGCCAACCGCCGGAGCAGCGCCTGTTCCGATGCGGTGAGGAGATCGTAACTCCAGTCAATGAGCGCGCGAAGCGTCTGCTGGCGCGGCAGCGCCACGCGTGAGCCACTGGTAAGCAGGCGAAACCGGTCGCGCAGGCGGTCGAGTATCTGCTCAACCGTCATCGCGCGCAGGCGCGCCGTCGCCAGCTCGATTGCCATCGGCAAGCCATCCAGGCGCGCGCAAAGCTGCTGCACCGCCGCGGCATTGGCCGGGGTAATCTGAAAATCCGGCGTGACGGCGGTCGCGCGTTCCAGGAACAACCGCACCGCTTCATAGCGGAGCAGGTCGTCGGGGGTAACCTTCTCCTCCTCCGACGCGGGGCACGACAACGGCAGCACGCGATACACCGATTCACCGGGCAGGTGCAGCGGTTCGCGGCTGGTCGCCAGAATCGTCAACTCCGCGCTGGCCTGGAGCAGGATGCTGACCAGTTGCGCGCATGTCTCCACGAGGTGCTCGCAATTATCAAGGATGAGCAGCAAGCGGTGGGACCGCAGGAAGGCGAGGAGCTCCGGCACGGCTTCCCGGTGCCCCTCCAGGCTGATGCCCAGCGTGAGGGCAATTGCCTGCGCCACCAGCGCGCACTCGGTTACCGGCGCCAGATCCACGAACCAGGCGCCGTCGGGAAACGTTCCGGCATTTTCGTCCGCCACCTGAATCGCCAGCCGGGTTTTTCCAGTGCCGCCGATGCCGGTAAGGGTGAGAAGCTTTGTATGCGCGAGCAGCGCGGACAGATCGCGACGTTCACGATCGCGCCCGATGAATGTCGTCGGCGGCGTGGGCAGGTTACCGGGCGGGGCCGCCGATATGCGGAGCGGGGGAAAGAAACCGGACAGTCCGGGAGGATTGGCCTGGTAAATATGCTCCACGCCGGTAATATCGCGCAGTTGATGCTCACCGAGGTCATAAAATGACACCGTGTCCGGGGCATGCTCGCGCACCAGAGAAAATGTCGCCTGGGTAAGCAGTGTTTGCCCCCCGTGCGCCACGCCGAGCAAGCGCGCCACGCGGTTCACCGGTGGGCCGAAATAGTCGTTGTCGCGCTGTTCGACATCGCCGGTATGCAGTGCCATGCGCACGCGCAACGGCGTGCCATCCGGTGTCAGGCAGTTGTTAAGCATGCTCTGCGCGTCCATGGCCGCGCACAATGCCTTTTGCGCGGAGGCAAAGAGCGCGCAAAAGGCATCGCCGATGGTTTTGAAAACCTGACCGTCATGCCGCGCAATCGCCTCGCGCATGATGGCATCGTGCCGGCGTAGCAGCGCGCTCATCGCCGCCGGGTCATCGCCCCAGCGGCGGGTGCTGCCCTCGATATCGGTAAATAACAGCGTATATGTGCCAAATGTCGTCCAGGTGGTCACTGGAAGCTCCTCGTACCGCGCCAGTGCCTCTCTTCGCCGCCGGCGGCGGCTTCCCTGTCGCGCGCGGGAATCGCCATGCGGTTTGCTGAACAATTTTAATGCTTTTCTTGCATTTCGCGGACATGAGTAGTAATATTATTGTAAGTTAATATATTATCTTTCATGGCCTCGCGCGGCAGAGACCCATAGAAGGGGGAAACCATGCGCGAAAGGCATTATTCGCACTTGTCCGGCTTCACGCTCATTGAGCTGCTGGTGGTGATTGCCATCATCGCGCTGCTCGCGGCCATCCTCGTCCCCGTGTTTGCGAAAGCGCGGGAGAAAGCCCGCCAGACCACCTGTCTGAGCAACCAGCGCCAGATCGCCGTCGCCGTGCAGATGTATACCGACGACTATGGCGACAAGTTCTTCCCCGACCCCGCCACCCAGGCCTGGTCCACCGCGCTGGTCAGCTATAACGAGCGCACGATCTACGATTGCCCGGAAGAAAACGGCAAGGGGACGAACACCCGGCCGGAAATTGGGTTTAACGCCCAGCTCTTCGATGCGCAGACCGGCGATGTCAGCTCCCCGCATGAGGCCGTACTGGCGATTGACCTGATGAAAACCGCCTTCACCGGGAATTATGCCCTGAACGATTGCCTGACGGAGATTGATCCGCGGCATAGCACGGGCGTCGTGCTCTGCTGCCTCGATGGCCATGCATCCTATGAATCCGTGAAGGACCATCCGGACAAAGCATGGGAAATACTTGCCCGCCGTGGTTACGACTTCTTTCCGGTGAAAGCGAAAGCGCTTGAAGAGCCCGCCATCACTCTCACCCTTGAAGGGCCGGTGATTGGCCAGGGCATAACGGTTCGCTCCGCGTATTATGAGATGTCGCCATCAGTGCGTCGCATAGGCTTCGGCAGGCTCCCAGACGTATGCGTGGAAGCCGATGTGAATTATACGCGCATGTACCATGATTATGCCCGATGGGGTTTTGGTATCTATGACGAAGGCCTAGCGCTAGTCTCCGGTGGAACGCATGCCATGGAGATCGTCCCCTGGTCAAACTCAGCCGTCGCGCTGTTTTACGGGCAGATGGGGAATGATGCCCACATTCCCGGCCAAGCTCTCTACGGCATCTGCGATTGGCCAACACGGCATGATCACCGCGCGGTGCGCGTGTATGCACAGGTTGCCGATAGTAATTCCCCGACGGCAACCACGGATGTCGTGGATCATGCATTAATAACAGACTATCCGGAAACGGAAACCTTCTTCCACCTGCGGTATACTATCATCGGGGGAAAACAGCACTACCTGGTGTTCTCGCTGAATGGCAGGGTGCTGGACGCCCTAACCTGCAGTAAAGACATCACCGGCATCATGGACCACCCCTATGTGACCTGCTGGGCGGCAACGAATGCCTCGGGTCCGGGAGATCCGATGTATTGTACCTTCAAGAATTTCACCGTCTCGCGTCTGCGCTAATCCTCAGGCCCCATGCAACACGTTGCACTCCGTTCCCCTTCTCAATCCGCCGATTTGCGGTATACTGAAATATCGTATCTCCTGTTTCCGGAGGGATTTCCATGCGTCTGCTCGTTCCGTTGCTGGTGTTTGCGCTGGGGTTGGCGGCCGTGGCGCAGGTGACTATCACGAAGGGGGCGGACGGCGCCTTCACGGTGGCCGCGCCGAACTACACCGCCGTGGTGGGGGCGGACGGCAATCTGCGGTCGCTGGTGAGCGGGGGCGCTGAGTTTCTGCATCCGGCGGAGCGCGGACTGGTGGGAGGCGGCTACGTGACCGTCACCGAGCATACTGACGGGTGGAGGGCCAGCGCCTTCGCTTTTGACGCGGTGACGCCGACCGAGCCGAATCTCCTCACCGCCACCGCCGACGGCCATACGCTGGTCTATACCTTCCTGCCGGACGGCATCGAGCTGCGCTTTACGCAGACGAAGGAGCCATATATCTGGTCGTACCTGGTGAACCCGGCGCTGAAAGACATGCTGGAGAAGGAATCCGGCGAAGCGGTGGCTTTCAAAACAGCGTATCGTGAAGGGATGCTGCAGGTCTTCGCGGCGAACGGCGCCAACGTCACCTTCCCGCGCGGCGCCACCTACTACATCGCGAAGAACGCCCGCGCGAAGCCGGACACCGATCCGATGCTGCAGCAGGTGTGGATGCCGCGCACTTCCGCCGTGCCGAAGGAAGCCTTTCAGCAGCGGCTGACGATCCACGCCACGCCCACCGCCGCCGACGCTCTGCAGGCGACCATCGCCGTGCCGGCGGCGAACCACGTCTTCCCCGGCGGCGCTCCCGCCGCGCTGGGGCTAGCGGGCACACTGCGCTTCCCGGGGGTGGCCATTGATGGCACGGCCGACCTGGTGGTCACCGAATTCCTCTCCGGCAAGGAGGTGTTTCGCCAGAAACAGCCGGTGAAGCTGGCCGCGGGCGCGAAAGGGACGATCCTCTTCAATGTTTCCCCCGCGCCGGGCCTGTACCGAGCCGTGCTCACCGCGACGCAGGGTGAGGAGACGCTGGCAACGCGCAGTTTCCCCTTCGTCTACGACATGCCGAAGATGGCGCTGCCCGAACGCCCCGCCGATTTCGACGCGTTCTGGAACGACACCCTGGCCGAACAGGAGAAAATCCCCGCCGATCCGCAACTGACGCTGGTGAAGGAAGAAAACGGCGTGAAGCTGTACAAACTGCGCTTCGCCGGGCTGTTCGACCGGCATTTCAATGCCTGGCTCTCCGTGCCGGCCAAAGAAGGCAAATATCCCGCCCACGTCATCTTCCCGCCCAGCGGCATCAACGCCACCTATCTGCCGAACAGCAGCCCCAATAACGTCGGCCTGTCGCTGGCCATCGCCGGACAGGAGGTGGAGTATCCCCGGCTCACCTCCTGGCAGCCGGACCCGTATTTCCGCCAGGGGCATGACTACTTCCGCACCGGCATCGGGCGGAAGGAGACGTGGTATTATCGCGCCGTCTTCGCCGCCTGCAGCCGGGCGGTTGATCTTCTCGCCGCGCGGCCCGAGGTAGACGCCTCGCGCATCTTCGTCACCGGAGGCTCGCAAGGCGGCGGCCTGGCGTTCATCACCGCCGCGCTGAATCCGAAGGTGGGCATGGCCGTCAGCGGCAGCCCCGGCCTCTTCGGGCTGGAATGGAAGCTGCGCCACCTGCCGAAGACCTACTGGCCGCCCATTGACCCGGTGGACGAGAAAAACGCCTACCTCGACGACCCGGGGACGCTGGAGGCCCGCGTGGCCGTGGCCCGCTACATGGACGCCGCCAACTTCGCCCCGCGCATCACCTGCCCGGTGCTCATCTGCTCCGGCATGCAGGATGTCGTCACCTGCCAGGCGGCCGCCTACGCGGCGTGGTCGCGGCTGACCAACGCCCCCGTGCGCGCCCTCCTCGCCGACCCCTGGGGCGGCCACAACGGCCCGCGCGGCGGGCAGAGCCTTAGCAGCACCTGGTGGGTCAATTTCGCGCACGGCCAGCCCAACGCCGCCTACGCCGTCACCGAAACGACCGGCTTGCCGGTGATGATGGAGAAGAAATAGGGGGATTCACCGCTTGCAGATAATATTCGTGTAGGGCATGTCCCGCCGTGGCATGCCCGAAGCAATGCGTAGGTGATTCCGCCTCCAAACTATCGTATCCGATCATGTCTGCCTATTCACACCGCCGGGCATGCCACGGCGGGACATGCCCTACAAGACGGTTGAACGGATACGAATAACAGACTTCGATGGGAGTTCTCCATAGAAGCCCCATTGATGGGGCGTAGCTCGGTAGGCCGGCCATTTATGGCCGGCGGGCGGGCGAGTTGCCGTGCTTACGGTAAGATAACAAAATCGATGAGACAATAGTGTATGCACCTCAACCCCCTCTACCTCCCCGCGCTCCTGCTCGCCGGTGCCTGCTACGCCGGCGGGCGCACGGTTACCATCGGACAAGCAGGGAACGACTCCCCAATCGCGAAATAGAACCACTATTACCGATTCTCGTTCCCGGGAGGTTTGCCATGCGTATCTGGCTCATCGGTCTGCTGCTGGCGGCGCTGTGCGTCGCGCCGGCGTTCGCCCAGGGGAAAAAGCCGGCGGTGCTCTTCACCGGCGCGCTGCACCACACCTACTTCGCCCAGCCGCTGCACGCGGAAGGCATCGAGTTGCACGTCGGCGGCGACCTGGCGGCGCTGCTGCCCACCGGCAAGTATAACGTAGCCGTGGTGACCTACGGCTTCCGCGACCCGAAGACCGTGGCGGCGCTGCACGCCTTCATGGAGGCGG
>JAKIYB010000266.1:0-3742 GCA_022708765.1 Armatimonadota bacterium
ATCACCGATGCCCGGCTGGTGTATCTGAAAGGCGACCCGAGCCTCATCCGCCCCCGCATGGAGACCCGCGAAGGCCACTACATGCCCGTGAGCCTGCTCGACAGCCAGTTCGCCGCCCTCGAAGAACCGGAGAACGCTCTCACCCTCGACGTCTCCGCTCCGCCCTGGGTCCTCGTCCGCGATATCCGCCGCGCGCTGGGCGTGTAACCAGAATCGCCCTCACCCCCTCACCTTCACATGCCCACATGCAGGCACTACCACCCTCTCACCCGCCGCCTCTACTTGCGGCGGCCACAGGAAATGCTCGCCATCCTCTGCCGGCAGCAGTGTTTCCAGCCGTCCTCCGTGAAAACGCTCCGGCAGCGTCACCGTCATGTCTTCTTCTGGATGGCGATTGGTCAGCAATAGCCAGTCACCCTCCGCACTGCGACCGGCCAGCACATCAAGCACCGGCAATGTCGCGCGGTCGGATGGGTCACGCCAGTCCCACGGCGCCGGGTCGCTGGTGGATTGCGGGGCAACAAAGGTGGGACCGTCCTGCTCGATCTCGAATACCTCCGAAGGGAAGAGCGGGCGCCAGAAGCGGAAGAGTTGATGGATGGCCGTCCGCACGACGTGCGCGCCGCGCCCGACGATGGCTGGCATGGTGTTGATGAGACTGTAGTTGTTCCCCAGGCTCATTACCGCCGCGCGACGGCAGAAATGGTTCAGCATCGCGGTGACGAAGAGAGTGGTCAATGGTGTGTGCGGCTCGTAAAAACGGGCGTCGTTGTGCGTTTCGCCGCGGAAGGCGCCCCATTCCGTCACCCCCACACGCTGCGCTCCGCCGCACTCCCGCACGGTGGCGGCCAGGCTGTCCAGGTTGGCGGCAAAATCGGCGGCGTCGCCCACGAAGGCCAATCCCTCACGCTGTGGGTTGACATCATACCTGCAGGCGTAGTAGTGCGCGCAGAACAGGTCAACAAGGTTACCGGAGCCGGCGGCAAAGATATCGCGAACCCACTCGTTCCCCAGGCAGAGGCTGGCGATGATGGGGCGTGGATAGTTCGCACGGATGGCCGGTACATATTCCTTCAGCGCTTCCGCATACATCGGGCCGCTCATGTGCCCCACTTCATGCGGCCCGCTGTGCTCGTTGCCGATCTGCCAGACCATTTCCGGCGGTTCGAAGTCTCGCGCGCGATACCATTTGGCGCAGTAGGCGGCCCATTCTCCAGCTTCCGTCGGCGTGCCGGTGCTGATGTTGATGGTAATGTGCGGACGCGCGCCGACCTGACGGCAAAGGTCCAGGTATTCGTCCGTGCCCCAGGTATAGCACAGATCCCAAAAGAAGGTGGCGTCTTTGTCGTCATGACGCAGTTCCTCGCGTCCCACGCCGCGGAACCAGTGGTAGTTGGACGCCACGCACCCACCGGGGAAGCGGATGTCGCCCGGCTGCAACTCACGAATCGCTTCCAGCGTGTCGGCACGGTGCAGCGGCTGATCCACCGGGCGTACGGAAACACGGTCGAAGTAGACAATGCCGTTGCCGGTGAGATGGCAGAAGAACTGGCAGTTATCGTCGCTCGCTGAGATAGGGAATTCCACCTCGTAGCGCTTGAAGTGCGACGCGTCCACCTTCACCGTTGCGGAACCGTAGGTCGGACCAGGCAAACCGCGGAAGCGGAAGCCAAGCCGCAACTCCACCGGCTCCCCCTGGCAGCGCGCCCACAGTACCGCGCGCAGCGTCTCGCCTTCGCGCACCCAACACCCCGGCTGCACCAGCCCCGCCCCGCCGCCTGTAGCCGTAAAATCATACACGTGCACCCGCTGTGCCGGGCCGCCGATGAGGTTCTGCCCCTCCTGCAACTCGAAGGTGGCGCCGCCCTGGAACTGCATCACCTTCCGCCACGGTTCCGGCAAGCCGCTCTGCGGATTCGCCGGTCCCAGAAAGGTCGGATTCGCCAGCCGCTCGCTGGATACCGCCAGCGGTGTATCGGTAATCCACTCGATATTAAAACCGAACAACGTCTCCTGAGCCACCCCTAACGACCGTCCGGTTTCACGAAGAATGCTTTGCATGGGTTATCCTTTCAATGCACAAGCTGGAAAAATGCCTGCCAGTCGCTTATTCGCGATGTGGGATGAACTCCCTTCCGCGTAGATGAACCGGATAGCCACGAATCTCCTCGCGGCGTCGGTAGGAAATTACTGACTGACGGCAAATATCTATTGCGGGAGTGCAGAGGATGACAACCGGTGATGAATATCGGGAGACGCTGCCGTCGGAACGGAATGCGCTGGACATATTGCTGGAGCAGGTGCAGACCCTGATGGCGCTGAAGCGCTGGGACCGTGCGCTTCTGGTGTTGCAGGAAGGGCTGGCGCAGCGCCCCAATGACGCGCAGTTACACTTTCTGGCTGGGCTCTGTCACTATCATCTATCGCAATATGGCCCGGCGCGGAGGGCGGCGGAGGAAGCCATCGCGCAGGAGCCGTCCTACGATCAAGCCTACTGGCTTCTCGCCAGCATCGCACTGCAGCAGGACCGGTATCGCGAAGGCCTGCAGGCCATCGAAACGGCACTGGAGTTGGATAGCGAATATGCCCCCTACCTTGCCACGCGCGGGGCGCTGCTGCTGAACATGCAACGTCCGCGCGAAGCGCTGAAAGCGGCGGAAGCGGCGCTGGCGATTGATCCGTATGATGAAACCGGCGCCAACGTACGCACGCTGGCGCTCGCTGAGATGGGCCGCCATCCTGAAGCCGAGGAACAGGCCCAAGAAGCGCTGGCACTCGATCCGGAAAGCGCCATTGCCTGGCACATGCGCGGCCTGCAGTTGTCGCGCCAGGGCCGGCTGGATGAAGCGAAAGCCGCGTTGCTCGAGTCGCTGCGCCTCGATCCGGAAAACGCGGAAGCGCAAGACCTGCTGCTGAAGGTGCTGGGCACGAAGCATCCGTTCTTTGCCCTCTTCTGGCGCTGGTCTTTTTTTCTCGCCCGCTTCCCGAATGGGATGCGTTGGGGCATCATCTTCGGCCTCTGGGCGCTGATGCAGGTGATGCGCGGTATCGGAAAGGCGAATCCCGTCATCATGCCGCTGCTCACCCCGGTCTTCATTGCCTACGCGCTCTTCTGCGTTTACACCTGGGTCGCCTTCCCCCTTTTTAAACTGGCGATCAAATGGCGCTGGATCCGATAACACACTGGGACCGTGGAGTTGCGCTCCGCACATCCTGGAAGCGCGAACTGGTTATCCGTATGGAGGAGAGATTCAATGACTGACGGCATGCTCGATTCGCTGCTTGCGGCGCTGCGGATGAGTCCGGAAAATATGGTGTTGCGCGGTATGGTGGTGAAATCACTGGCGGAAGCCGGCCGCTGGGACGAGGTTGCGCTGCATGCGCCGCCGCTGTTGAATACGCCACAGCGCGCCGAGGCGCTGTTCGCCCTTGCCCGCGCTGCCGCCGCCGGGGGAAATACGGAAGAAGCGTTGAAGCTCTACGAAGAAGCGGTAGCGTTGGATGGCGCCCTGGAAGATGAGGATTTTGAAGCGGAGTTGCACCCTGAGCCGCCCATCGCGCTGCCGGTGATGGATTTCGAAGACGAAGCCACGCCCGGCGTGCGCCCGTTCAACGGCCCACGCGTCACCTTTGCCGACGTTGGCGGCATGGACGCGCTGAAAGAGCAAATCCGTCTCAACATCATCTATCCTTTTCAGCACCCGGACGTGTATGCCGCCTATGGTAAAAAAATCGGCGGGGG
>JAKIYB010000266.1:3791-6184 GCA_022708765.1 Armatimonadota bacterium
CCGCCGGCGAAATCGGCGCCAGCTTCTACGTGATGGAGTTGGACGATATCCTGAGCAAGTGGATGGGCGAGACGGAGCAGCGGTTGAACGCCATCTTTGAGACCGCGCGCTCGAATGCGCCCTCGGTGATTTTTATTGACGAAGCTGACGCCTTCGGCGCGAAGCGCAGCGATATCGGTGCGCCATGGATGCGCGCGTATGTGACGCAGTTGCTCGCGGAGATGGATGGCATCGCCTCGCGGAATCAGGACCTGTTGGTGCTGGCCGCCACCAATGCCCCCTGGGACGTGGATGGCGCGTTTCGCCGTCCCGGCCGTTTTGATCGCGTACTCTTCGTGCCGCCGCCGGATGCCGCCGCTCGCGAGGAAATCCTCAAGCTGCATGCGCGCGGCCGCAAGATTGAAAGCGGGATGCATTGGCGCCAGTTGGCTGAGAAAACCGAGCACTTCTCCGGCGCCGACCTTGCCGCCCTCGTGGACCGCGCCTGCGAAGCCGCGCTCGCTGAAGCCCTCCGCACCGGCAACCTGCGCGACGTCACCCAGGCCGACTTCCTGCGCGCCCTCAAGGAGATGCGCCCCTCCACCATGGATTGGCTGCGCCGGGCGAAGAACTACGTTACCTACGCCAACCAGGACGGCCTGTACGATGAACTGGCGCGCTACCTTGATGCCGCAAAGATCCGATAACGTATATTGAGGTTCATTCAATCATGCTGACGACACCGGCTCTCACCGTTGCCATTGAACTATGCCGCCCCGGCGCGGTGCTGCCGCGCTACGCTAATATGACTGACGGCGGCATGGATATCATCAGCCCCGAGGCGGTCACGATCCCCGCCGGGAAAACGGTCATCGTGCTCACCGGTCTGAAAGTGGCCGTGCCCGAAGGGTGGATGCTCCTTGTCTTCCCGCGCTCCGGCATGAGCGCGAAAACCGGCCTGCGTATCGCCAACAGCCCCGGCCTGATAGACGCCGGTTACCGCGACGAAGTCGGCGTTATCCTTCACAACACCGGCGAGGAAGACGCGCGCCTCGATGCCGGCGCCCGCATTGCCCAGTTCGTCGTCGTCCAGCGCACGGAAATCCGCTTCGATGTCGTGGATTCCGTCAAAACAATCGGTACGGATCGCGGTGGCGGCTTCGGTTCGTCAGGGGCGTAACGGGCAACTGCAGCTATGGGTGGATCAAATATGGTAGTCCGCGCCCTCCGTGGCGCGTGTGATATCTGTGTGAGCCGGGTGTAAACAAACGAAACAGGTCTTAAAAATGCTCCCAGTGCAGCACGTCGCGCAGCGGCCGCTTGTCTGGCATCTCCGGCGTGATTTCCGGATACCCGAGGGCTATTATCGTGCCGACGTGATGCCCCTCAGGCGCGCCCAGACACGCCAGTACACCGGCTTCATCGTCGGTGACGACCCAACAAGCGCCCAATCCAAGATTATGGATTGCCAGCAGCATGGTCGCCGTGGCGCTGCAGCAGTCCTCTTTGCCATATGGCGACGACTCGGAATGGAGCGCGATGATGACGGCTGGTGCTTCAGAGAGGAACCGCCCGTAAGGCGAGAGTTCCGCCAGGCGCGCCCGTGTCGCGGCATCGGTGACCACCACAAACTCCCAGGGCTGCAGGCCGCCACCGGTGGCCGCTAACCGGCCGGCGTCAACGATCGCTTCCAGCATATTGCGCGATACCTGGCGATCCTGGAAATTGCGCACGCTGCGCCGCGTGCGGATGGCAGTAAGCGTATCCATGGTTGCCTCCTCGGTCGTGATGTGGATGCATGGCGGCGCCATGCGGGATGCCGCGCGTGCGGCGGTGACTCACATCATACACCTGGCATGCCGTGGAGGCTATTACTTATGTCATGCTGGCAATACATCATCACCGAAATGATTATACGCTATTGACAATAAAACGCATGTATGCTATGATTGCGCCAATACTGTTGCAATAAGCTTTCGTCTGGTGAAGTTCGTAGTAGCGCCGCAGCC
Source organism: Armatimonadota bacterium (assembly GCA_022708765.1). Classification (GTDB taxonomy): domain Bacteria; phylum Armatimonadota; class Hebobacteria; order CAIYQO01; family CAIYQO01; genus JAKIYB01. The sequence goes on from JAKIYB010000266.1 coordinate 5,780, forward strand.
TGAGCAAGGCGCGTCCGGCTAGGCAATCTGGTCGTAAAGCAACATTATTGATACTCTCGCCTGTACCATGAAAATTGCATATCGCCGGCGACCATGCACTGCTGCTACGCACTTTGGAGCCAAAGATGTATCACCCCGCATTTTGAGAAATTGCACCTGGTGCGGGGTGATACACACCGGCTAAATCGCTCCATCAAAGCCCCGTTCACGGGGCGCAGCTCGGTAGCTTGGTGCTATAGGACCGCGCGAACGATTACCCCCTGTTTGGCGAAAATGCATAAATTTAGGGGGTAATGACGGGGGGTAACAGGGGGTAATCGCTCATCGGAACTCTCACTCAAATCACTAAACAGCGCAAGCCTGCCAGGAGAGGAACGGCGCGCTTGCTGGCGAAAAGAACCGCTA
>JAKIYB010000266.1:6194-6519 GCA_022708765.1 Armatimonadota bacterium
CGCGCCATGCCTTCCCCCGTCACCACCTGGCCCGCGCCACCCACTGAGGCGCCGTCTCCCGATTTCACCGTCTGCATAGATGGTGTACCGGTGTTTGTCTATCAGGCGCGAGTGCGCGCGGAAATATCGCGAAACACCGGCTTGTGGACGCACGAGACCGATCCGATTGGAGAACAAGCTTCATTCGCCATCGCTGACCTGTCTGGGTCGGCGGAGATAGAGGTGACGGTGAACCGCCCGTTCCGCGCCGCGGCGGTGCTGCCGTATGGCGCGGGCATAGCGCCGACGGTGGACGGGAATGTGGTGCGCTTCACGGTGGAACATC
>JAKIYB010000267.1 GCA_022708765.1 Armatimonadota bacterium
CACCGGCACGCTGTCTTCGGCGAGGATTTTGCCGTCACCGCGCCCGTTCTGCGAGTAGACGACGATGCGGCCATTGGATGGGTCATCGGACGGCAGGTTGTAGTAGATGACGGTGCTGAAGGGGTAGAAGCCGCCCATGCCGGCGGTGGCGATGGTGCGGCCCAGCACCCGGCCGCCGCTGTCGCGCACTTCGATGATGAGCGCGCCTTCGTAGACGTTCGCCACGCCCTGCACGCGCAGGCCGGTGCGCACCAGTTCGCCGGGCCGCGGGTCGGCGATGACCACCCCGGCTTTAAACGAGGGCAGCGGCAGCACGTAGTGCCGGTTGGCGCGGGTGAGCCGCACGGTGCGCGTCACGCCGTCATAGGTCACCGGAATGCGGTACGTCTCGGCGATGAAGCGCAGCGGCACCATCGTCCGCCCCCGGGTAATGAACGGCGCGGCGTCCAGTGTCGCCGGCTGCCCGTCCACCAGCGCCGTGCGCGTGCCGATGGTGAGAATGATGGTGCGCTCACTCGCCCGGGCGATATGCACCCGCTGCATTTCCGGCACCCAGGTGACCGTCGCTCCGAACTCCCGCGCGATGACCGCCACCGGCACGAAAGTGCGCCCGGCGACGATTTGCGGCTCCACGTCGGTGACCAGCGCGGTATAGATGGGCCGCTGCGGCTGCGCGGGCGGGGGTGTCTGGGCGAGGCTTCCCGCTACGCACACGATGACGAACAGAAATAAACTAACTCGCATACGCTCCTCCCATATCGCCGGCACAGCCATATGACTACTATGCTTTACGTGTATCACCCCCTGAAGGAGGTGGCTAACTAGAATGAGCACGTTGAAGCGCGCTCATGCATCTCCGTACTCAGAGCGCTTCAGCGTCCTTGGCAATGTTAGCACCCTCCTTCAGGGAGATATATACAGTATACCCCGGCAGCGTGACAGGCGTAGTGATTTTCCATGCCTTGTTCCCGCCCATCTTCACAATCCCGCACCCGCGTGTTACGATAGAACGCTCCCTCGAGAGGGTATACTGCGAGAGGAACTTTTTCTCCCCGCTCCGACTCTAACAGGATAACACGCCGTACGGCGTATTCAGGAGAGAACCATGCGAGACGATGCCGCCGCTACCCTGCGCCCCCAGGACATTCCGGTGCCCAAAGAGGCCATCGCGCTGATCCCGCGCAACTTCGCCGAGCGCTACCGCGTCTGCCCCCTCGGTCTCACCGAGGCGCGCAGCGGGCAGCGCACGCTCACCGTCGCCACGCTGGATCCTTCCAACCTGATGCTGATGGACCACCTGCAGCAGCTCACCCAGTGCCGCATCAATCCGATGGCCGCCAGCGAGCAGGACATCATGCGCGGCATAGACCTGCACTACAGCACCGCGCCGATGGACCAGCCGCAGGATCTACTGCAGTCGCTGGGCAGCGGTACGGCCACCCAGCAAGATGCCCCCGCGCAGCAGGCGCCGGTGGGGAATCTGGTGGAATCGCGCGGCGCCAGCGCCACTGTAGAGAGCATCATGCAGCGCGCCATCTCCGAGCGCGCCACCGACATCCACATCGAGCCGCACCCCAAAACCGTCTACGTGCGCTTCCGCATTGACGGCATGATGTATGACCACATGACCTACGACCCCTCGCTGCACCCGCAGGTCATCTCGCGCATCAAGATCCTCTCCAACCTGAACATCGCCGAGACGCGTCTGCCGCAGGACGGCCGCTTTGATGTGACCTTCGGCGCCAAGTCCTTCGACGTGCGCATTTCCGTGCTGCCCAGCCTGTCCGGCGAGAAGGCGGTGATGCGCCTGCTGCCGAAGGGCGCCATCGCGCTGGAACTCGGGCAACTCGGGCTGGAGGGTCAGGCGAAGGCGACGCTGGAAGAACTCATCACCAAACCGTTCGGCATGGTGCTCGTCACCGGCCCCACGGGTTCCGGGAAAACCACCACCCTCTACGCCGCCCTCGGCCAGGTTGACTGTGTGGGGAAAAACGTCATCACCGTGGAAGACCCGGTGGAGTACCAGTTCAACCGCATCACGCAGATTCAGGTCCACCCGAAGATCGGCCTCACTTTCGCCGCCGGCCTGCGCGCCATCCTGCGCCAGGATCCCGACGTCATCATGGTGGGGGAGATTCGCGACCTGGAGACGCTGGAAATGGCCATTCACTCCGCCCTCACCGGCCACCTGGTGCTCTCCACCCTGCACTGCAACGACGCCGCCGCCGCCGCCGCCCGCATGGTGGACATGGGCGCGGAACCCTTCCTCGTCTCCTCCGCGGTGAACGGCATCGTCGCCCAGCGCCTGGTGCGCCGCGTCTGCGAGCAGTGCAAAGAGGTCGCCGCCATCACCGACGAAATACGCCAGAAGCTGGAACTGCCCAACGATGGGGCCGTGTATTACCACGGGCGCGGCTGCAACGGCTGCCGCGGCACCGGCTACATGGGCCGCATCAGCGTCTTTGAGGTGATTACCAACAACGAAGCCATCCAGCAGGCGGTCATCCGCAAAGCCCCCGCCAGCGAAATCCGCAACATTGTGCGCAACTGCGGCTTCACCACCCTCCGCGACGACGGCATCAGCAAAGCCCGCGCCGGCATCACCACACTGGAAGAGGTTATGCGCGCGGTATATGTGGATCTGGCGTAAGTCGAATCGCAGATAAAGACATCACGCCATCCCGTTCGTAGTACGTGACCGCAGTGATACTGCGGACTAGTTCCCACCAACAATGCACTCCCTTCTCCCAGTATTGGGAGAAGGGTAGGGGATGAGGCCGCGCGCGGGAGCGCGCAACGCACCCCGCTAAACCATCGTGTTCATTCAGTAGTCAGGCACGCAGCGGAGCGGAGTGCCGTCGTCTAGGCAATCCGTAACCGGAACGATGGACGAACGCTACTCCGCTCCGCTGCGTAGCTCACTACGAACGAGATGGTTTGGTCATCTTCGGCTATTCCCCCGCCCCTACCATTGTCAAATTCCCCACGCGGTGGGAGAGGACGGCCAGCGACTCCGCCAGGTCTTCGTTGAGGACGACGACGGGGTCGGGGAGGTTGAGGGGGTGGCCGGAAAAGTTCCAGAAGGCGAGGACGCCGGCGTCGGCGAGCATGTCGGCGACGGGCTGGGCGGCGTCGGACGGCACGGTGAGGACGGCGATACGGATGCTGTTGCGCTGGGCAAAAGCCGCCGCCTGCCAGAGGGGATATATCTGTCGCCCCTCCACCTGCCCGCCGATCTTGTCGGGGTTCGTATCGAAGAGCGCCACGATGCTGAGGTTATACTTTTCAAAACCGTGGTAGGCCACCAGCGCCTGCCCCAGCCGCCCGGCGCCCACCAGGATAGCCTCCTTGGTGTGCCGCGCGCCGAGGAAATCCTGCAGGTGCGCCAGCAGTTCCGGCACGCCAAAACCCACCCGCGGCTTGCCGGTGAATTTCGTCATCGCCAGGTCTTTACGCACCAGCGTCTCATCCAGCCGCAGCCGCCGCGCCAGCTCCGCGCTGGTCACGTTCCGCTGTCCCTCGTCCGCCAACCGCACCAGCACCGATAAATACTGCGGCAGCCGCCGCAAACTGGCGCCGGAAATCTGCATCGCCATCAGGTGTCCTCCCTCGGGGTGTCGGGTTTACTATACCATGATGGCGGGGGGCGGTACACCTGCGGGGGATGATGGCGGCACGCGGCTACTTCCGCGCGTCCTTCATGCCATCGCCTTTGTTGCCGGTTGTGGTGTTGCCGCGGAGTACGGGAGTGGTGGTATCACCGAGATAGATGCCGTTCATCGCATTATTCTGGCAGATGTTGCCCTCCGCCATGCCGGCGCCATTGCCAAAATAGGCGAGGCCGCTCTGGGTGTTCCGCTCGCAGCGGTTGCCAATGAGCGTGGGGTGGGCGTCTCCCTGCACGGATATGCCGTGCAGGCCATTCCCGGCGCACAGGTTTCCCTCCGCGGTGCCCATCGCCTGCCCGAGGTACGCAATGCCGCACTGCGCATTTTGCTCGCAGCGGTTGCCGGTCAGCGTAGGTTGCGCGTCATCGGCCAGGCTGATACCGTGGAACTGATTCTCGGTACAGACATTCTCGCTCGCCGTGCCCGCGGACGTACCACTGAACCGAATACCGGAGTAGGTATTCCGCGCGCAGCGGTTCCCGGTCAGCAACGGGTACGCGCCGCCCTGGGTTTCGATGCCGTGGTACCCATTCACATCGCACTGGTTCCCCTGTGCCGTGCCCGCGGCTTGCTCGAAATAGACAATCCCGCACTGCGTGTTGGATTCGCAGCGGTTGCCGGCGAGCATCGGGTGAGCAGTACCGGTTACGACCACGCCATGCAGGCCATTCTCGCCGCATTGATTCCCCTCCGCCGTGCCCCCTGCCTCGCCACTGAAGCGTATCCCGGCTTCTTTATTTTTCATGCAGTAGTTGGCGGTGAGCGTAGGCTGGGCATCTCCCTGGATATCAATGCCATGCAGGCCGTTCTCGCTGCACTGGTTCCCCTCCATCGTACCCGTGGCTTGCCCGAAGCTGGCGATGCCGCTCTGGGTATTCTGCTGACAGCGATTCCGAAGCAAATCAGGATGGGCGGTCTCGCGCACGATAATGCCGGATAAGGCGTTATTAAGACATTGATTCCGCTCTACCGTGCCCGCTGCCCGTTCGCTGAAGCGCATGCCGGCTTCCTTGTTCCGCGCGCAACGGTTACCGATGAGCGTGGGATGCGCGTCACCCTGCACTTCGATGCCGTGCAGGCCGTTTTCACAGCACTGGTTTCCCTCCGCGGTGCCGGTCGCCTGTCCGAAGAAGGCAATCCCGCTCTGGGTATTCTGTTCACAGCGATTGTCGGTTAACATGGGGTGCGCCGTCTCGCGCACGATAATGCCGGATAGCCCGTTGCTGCCACATAGATTGGCTTCAATCGTGCCCGCCGCCCGGTCGCTGATGCGCATGCCGGCTTCCTTATTCTGGATTGAGCGGTTGCCGGTAAGGGTGGGGTGCGCGTCGCCCAGCACTTCGATGCCGTGCAGGCCATTCTCACTGCACTGGTTGTTCATCGCCCTGCCCGCCCCCTGTCCACTGTAGCGTATGCCATCTTCCTTGTTTTGGGCACAGTGATTATCGGTCAACGTGGGATGCGCGTCAGCCTGCACGCCGATGCCGTGGTAGCTGTTGCCGGTGCAGACATTCCCGTCCGCGCTGCCGGCGGCCTGCTTGAAATAGACGATGCCGCTCTGTTGATTCCCCTCACACTGATTGCCGGTGAGCGTCGGCCACGCCTCATCGCTGACTTCGCACCCGCTGTAGGCGTTGGCGCGGCAGCGGTTCGCTTTTGCCGTGCCCGTCGCTTTCCCGCTGAACCGAATTCCCGATCCTTCGTTCTCTTCGCAGGTGTTCTCGGTCAGCGCCGGATGTGCGGTCTCCGTCACGAGGATGCCGCTGAGACCGTTGCGGGCGCACAGGTTGCGCTCCGCCGTGCCCGTGGCGCTGTCACTGTAGCGAATCCCAAACTCTTTGTTCCGCTCGCACTGGTTGCCGGTGAGCGTTGGACTTGCCTCGCTGTTGACCGAAATCCCGTTGGCGCCGTTGTCCCCAAGCCAGTTGCCGTCCGCCGTGCCGGCGCCCTTGCTCTGGTAATACAGGCCGCTTCGGGTGTTGTCGAAGATGCGGTTCCCCTTCAGGGTCGGGGTGGCCGTGCCGCCGATTCTGATGCCCACGTAGTTATGCGTGAAGTGCGAGTCCTCAATGGTGCCGGTGGTGGAGCCGCTGATCCACAGTCCGTCTCCCCCCTGGTTTTTCGCTTCATCCCAGACGCCGCCAGCGCAGGCGCACCCCCGCATGGTCAGCCGACCCTGGGTGGCGGTCATCACGTCCGCCCACGCGGCGCCTTCGTGCATGATGGTCAGTCCGCTCAGTGTCCAGCTATGGTTCCCCTCCAGGATGAGGACCGCCTTTTCGCACGCGCCGCGAATGGTGACGGCATCCCGACCGGCGCCGACCAGCGTGAGCGACTTGTTCAGCACCAGCGGCTCCGTCAGCACGTAGTCACCCGCGGGGACGTGAATCGTGGCGCCGTTCGACGCGGATGTAATCGCTCCCAGCAGATCAAAGCGCGCGGTGGACGCGCGCGCGGGAGACGGCGCCGGCGCCGGTGGAACGGCGGTAGTCGTCGCGCGGCTCCACCAGTCGCGGACGGAGGCCGGGCGCGCTTCGAGCTGCTGATGCAGGGCCTGCTTCAGCAGGCCGCGCCACGGCTCGGGGAGGTCGGGCGTCCACTCCATCGCCCCGCTGAGCAGCCGGTCCAGAGCGGTCGGCGGCAGTGTGCCGGTGAGCAGCTCATGCAGCATCATCGCCAGCTCGAACAGGTCGCTGCCGGGCCCCAACGCTTTGCCCGTCATCACCTCAATCGGCGCGTAATCCGGCGTGTAGGCGCGCGTGGTGGATGACGAGCCGTGGCCGCGATCAGTCATGTCCTGCCGGGCAGCGCCAAAATCAATGAGACACGCGCGGTCGCCGG
>JAKIYB010000268.1:0-4555 GCA_022708765.1 Armatimonadota bacterium
TTCAGGCGCTGTCCGTCCTGGTCTCCGTGGCCTTTTGCGGCGTCGCTACCTTTGTCATTCTCAAGGTGGTGGATAAGCTGGTCGGCTTGCGGGTGAAGGACGATGCGGAAGCGGACGGCATGGATCTGGCCGAACACGGCGAATCCGGCTACAACCTGGGCGATATCTCGCTGGGCCACGGCGTCCCCGGCACCCTTGCGCCACACGTCAGCCCGGTGGCGCGCCCGACATTTATCGCAGAGCCGCGTCCGGAAGCTTGAGATTGCTGTGCTCCACTCCGAAGGAATCCGTCGGGGTGGAGCACATCTTATTTGCGATGCAATTTTGTGAAAAAGACCGCCGATTTTGGCTTGGAAGGCTGGACTCAGCGAAGACTTTGTGCTATCTTCTTTCACGGCCTCTGCGGCCCACCCCTCCGTGAAGGAGTCCACATATGTTCACCGTCGTTGCGGAACGCATCAATTGCACGCGCAAGTTCGTGAAAGCCGCCACCGAGGCGCGCGATGCCGCCTTCATTACTGAAGAGGTAACGAAGCAGGTAGAAGCAGGCGCCACCTATATTGACGTCAACGCCGGCTCCTCACCGGAGGCTGAGTTGGGAAACATGGTCTGGCTCCTCGGCGTTGTGCAGGCGGCGACGAAGCTGCCCATCACGCTCGATTCGCCCAGTCCCGCCGTACTGAAGGCCGGCCTGGAAGCGCTGGATGGCCGCAAGGCGATGATCAACTCCATTTCGTTGGAAGAAGGCCGTGCCGAAGCGTTGCTGCCGTTGGTCGTCGAGTATAACACCGATGTCATCGGGCTTTGCATGGGCTCTGGCGGTCGCATGCCGAACTCCGCCGCAGAGCGCTGTGAGTTCGCCGGCCAGTTGATCGCCGCCACGCGCGCCGCTGGTGTCGCCGACAATCGCGTGCATATTGACCCGCTCGTGCGCTGTGTCTCCGCCGAGCCGGATCAGGGCGCGGAGTTCCTGAAGGCAATCCGCCTCATCCACGTCGCGTATCCCGATGTTCATTTCTGCGCGGGTATCTCCAATGTGAGTTTCGGTCTCCCGCAGCGCACGCTGCTCAACCGCGCGTTTTTGAGCCTGGCCATCTGGGAGGGGTTGGACGGCGCCATCATTGATCCTACGGACCGGGGGGTGATGGCCCAGATGTATGCCACCCTGGCCGTGGTCGGCAAAGATGAATACTGTATGGAGTATCTGACAGCCGCCCGTGAGGGGCTGATCGCATAAGCCATGCGGTATCGCTCCCACCCCGTTATCGTGTCACAGATCCCTGCTGATCTGTGACACATTGGCGTGTGGGGGAGACACTAAACGGTTGCTAACTGACTGATTTAGCGATCTTTTCTGCCGGATGGCAGGAAAATACCTCACGGATATCTAATTCTCAGCGAGGAGCGAACCGAGCGCAAGTCTAGCCCGGGGCGTGCCTCGGGGAGGGACTTGACTATGGTAACGGCGGATTCTGGGGCGATTGCCCAACAAGCGACGGGAACTATGCTTGAACACTTCTTTACACCCAAGTCGGTCGCCGTCATCGGCGCCTCGACCGAGCCCGGCAAAGTCGGACATGACATCTTGCGGAACTTGATCGAAGCACAGTTCCAGGGCAGTATCTATCCGGTGAATCCCAAGGCAGACGCTATACTCGGCATCAAAGCCTACCCCAGCATTTCCGAGGTACCCGATGGCGTAGACCTGGCGGTGATCGTCATCCCAGCCAAGTTTATCCCGGATGTGATGGAGCGCTGCGGTGAAAAAGGAATTGACTCGGTTGTCATCATCTCCGCGGGCTTCAAGGAGACCGGCGCCGAGGGAAAGGCCCTGGAAGAGCAGATGATGGCCATCGCCAGGCGGCACGGCATCCGCGTCATCGGCCCGAACTGTCTGGGCATCATCTCTAGCAATGTCGGCCTCAATGCTTCTTTCGCCCCGGTAACTCCGAAAAACGGACATCTGGGGCTTCTTTCTCAGTCTGGCGCGCTGGCTACCGCCGTCCTCGACTGGGCCACCCTGGCCGGCATCGGCTTCAATAAGTTCTTCACCTTTGGCAATCAAGCCGATGTAAACTCCATTGATCTGCTGCGCGCGTGGAAGGACGATCCAGACATCCGCGCCATTGTCGCCTACATCGAAGCGATCAGCGACGGCCAGACCTTCATGCGCGTGGCTGAGGAAGTCGCCCGCGTGAAGCCGGTCATCATTGTGAAATCCGGGACCACCGCCGCCGGCGCAAAAGCGGCTGCATCGCACACTGGCTCGCTGGCCGGCTCTGACCGCGCGTATGACGCCGCCTTCCAGCAGTGTGGCGTGCTGCGCGCCCGCACCGTGCAGGAACTCTTCGACTACGCCATCGCTTTTGCCAATCAGCCATTGCCCCAGGGCAAGCGCGTGGTGGTGGTGACAAACGCCGGCGGTCCCGGCATCCTCTGCACCGACGCCATCGAGAAGATGGGCCTGGAACTGGCGCCTATCAGCGATGAACTGGTAGAGAAGTTGAAGACACGTATGTCGCCCTCTAGCAACTTCCACAACCCGGTAGACGTACTCGGCGACGCGAAAGCCGATATGTATGAGTTCGCCCTCAGTACACTGCTCGAAGATCCGAATATTGACGGCATCTTCAATATCGTCACCCCACAAACCTCCACCGAAATTCCGGAAACCGCGATGGTGGTGGCGAAGATGGAGGAAGGTACCGAAAAGCCCATCCTCGGCGTCTTCATGGGCGGCACACTCATGCAGGCCGGCGTAAATCTTCTCATGTCGCATGATGTGCCAAACTATCCGTTCCCCGAGCGCGCGGTCGCGGCTTTCAAGGCGATGGCCGACTATGCTGCCTGGCGCGCGCTACCGAAGGAAGCTCCTATCGTTTTCTCAGTGGACAAGGCAGCGGTGGAAGCCGCCTTCGCCAAGAGCCGCGCCGAAGGGCGCACGGCCCTCAACGAGGTGGAATGCGCCGCCATTCTGGAAGCCTACGGTTTCTCCCTGCCGAAGAGCAAGCTCTGCGCCACCGCCGATGACGCCGTCGCCTTCGCCGCGAGCATCGGCTTTCCGGTGGTGATGAAGATCGCCTCGCCGGATATCCTGCATAAGTCCGACGTCGGTGGCGTGAAGGTGGGGCTGGCAACGCCCGATACCGTGCGCGATGCTTACGACGCGATGATGTATCGGATCAAGAGTAAAATGCCGGCCGCGACGATCTGGGGGGTGAATATTCAGCAGATGGTGACCACCGGTAAGCAGACGATCCTCGGCGTCAGCCGCGACCCGCAGTTCGGTCCGATGCTCATGTTCGGACTCGGCGGCATCTACGTGGAAGTGCTAAAGGACGTCACCTTCCGCATCGCCCCACTGACTGAGCGCGATGCCCGCCAGATGATCAGCGAAATCCGCAGCTACAAGCTGCTCACCGGTGTCCGCGGCGAGGAGGGGGTAGATATTGACGCCATCGTCGAAAGCGTCCTCCGCCTGTCGCAGCTCGTGACCGATTTCCCGGAAATCGCGGAGATGGACATCAATCCGCTCATTGCTCTCCCCGGCAACGACGGCGCCATTGCCATTGACTCGCGCATCGCGCTGACGAAATAAGGCGCGGAACAGCTTGAACACAAAAGCGGGGCAGGCCAGATGGCCTGCCCCGCTTTTATCCTCCCGTAATCACGATGCCATCCAGTCGTCATTACAATCGCGTAGTATGGTATACGGGGTGAAAGTGATGAAAGTCTGGCCACTACTGATCTGCCTGTTTGGTGCTGTTGGCGCCTGGGCGACATTAGAAGGTGATTCCGGCATTCGCACGCCATACTTTAGCGGGTTGGTGCATAACGCGGAATACATGCCTGGCACGGAGCGGCATCCGACTTCACGAGAGCGGGCGGAAGGCATTGCGGCGCATTGGCGGCATTTCATTCGGGCATACCGCGCGGTGCAGGCGCACCCTTCGGCGCGTAAAGCACTGATGACGCATCCCCTGTCGTTCTACGATCTCCGGTATAACGAGTATGAACCGTTGTACCGTTTGTTGCGGCCGCATGGCGTCTCGCGTGCGCAGATTGACCGGCAAGTCACGACTGTCTATACGGTTCAGCTCGGTGCTTATCGTCAGGCGCGAAGCATTCAGCGCTTGCTTCGCCCTTTTCCTGATGATGGCGATGTTCGGCGTATGATGGCAATGCCCGTGATATATGCAACTGTGCCCAAAACGGTGCAGCTCTGGTATGGCAGTGAACTGGTGTACAAATTTGAACCGTTGTATCTGATGCCAGGACCGGCGGGAACGACACGGGTGCGTTATGGAGTGTATGAGAACACAGTGGATGCCCGAATAGATATTCCGGCATTGGAACGGCGATACGGCACTCATGGTGCATATACCGTGCGCGTGCCACTGACTGGACGGCTGGTAGAGCGTATGTATTGGGGTACGCTGCCGGGAAAATTTCGCGGTGTGTGATTATTCCTTCACCAGCTTGATCGTACTCAGCGCTGGCATAATAATGCCTTCCGGCGAGACGCGCAGGCGGTGCCAGCCCGACGGCAGGGTGG
>JAKIYB010000268.1:4663-6465 GCA_022708765.1 Armatimonadota bacterium
GCATCTTTGGGTAAATCGCTGATGTTTAGCGTCACGAATGGCTGCGCGCCGCCTAACAAGGCGCGTGAGCGGGACTCCACCATAGCACGGAAGCCGTTGTCATTCTCGCCCGTGCCATATAGTGGTGACAGGATGTTCGATAACGACCATGTGAGGAAGTCGCTGCCGTGTGTCTGTTCCAGATAGAGCGCCATGCCGACAAACGCGTCCATTGCGGTGGTGTCTTTCTCGCGGAGCTTGGGCGCATGGGGGCCAAGGTTGGCGAAAAGGCGAATTGGGGCGTTGATACGCGACTCCGTCAACTCAATAGCATTCAGCGTTCGCACCCACGGGTGCGTCTCCGCCGGCGATGGATTGCGTAACAGCCAGCGCAGGAAAAGGCGCTCGCCTAGGCGACCATTGGCGCCCCACTCCGGTTGCTCATAACCGCCCACCACCGGCAGCGCGCTGTGTCCATATTCATGCGCGAGTTCGCGTATCCACTCCGCTTCCGAGCGCGGCGTACCCACCTCGAAGAGGTAGATGTTGTTGTTCATCGCCTCGCCGCCGGCCTGGCCTTTTTCCGCCAGCCAGATATTCATCACACCGTCCGTTGCGAAACGCGGAGTGAGGCCGCCATACGCGCGTGCCAGTCCGGAGAGGCGCAGCAGCAGCTCCGCGGTGTTGCGCGCAAGCTGCTGGCGGGCGGCACCGCGGCTCGGAGCATCCTGCCAGAAGACGCGGAAACGCAGTCTCCAGAGTTTTGTGTCCGGTTCCTGCTCGTAGGCAACGAGCATCCGGTTGAAAACCCATCCGCCAAAGCGCGGGTCGGTGTAGGCGGTGGATTTCGGTCCGTATTTTGGATCTTCCTGATACCCCGGCTGTTCGTTGCCTTCCTTATCATCATACGCGAAGAGTTCCCAGGGTTTCGTAGTGATGAGGCACTGCCGCGTGCCGCGCCGCTCGGCAGGCAGCGTCATATCGGAGAGGGTATAGGTGTAAAATGTCGGGTCGGCAGGCAGCGCCAACGGTCCGTATTGCCCCAGCTCCAGGGGAAACTCCTGGTAGATAAGACTGCGGGCGAAGCGGGGCGCCACCCGGGCGTCCTGCACATTCATCATCGCCAGCCCGTATGTCTCGAAGATATCGCGCGCCAGCGCCGGGAACTTCTGAAGGTTAGTGCGGAAGTAATACTTGCGCGCATCCATCGCGTAGCCCGGAAGCACCTCCTGGTCAATGATGCCTTTCACTTCCTGCCAGTAGGCCAGCGATAGGTACAGGCGCTCATACGTCGGGTATTTACTTAACGATCGCTTGAGAATGGTAATAGCGCCGGAGAAATCACGATTAGCGCCCAGCGCGTCGGCACGCATAATCGCCTCTTCCGCCCCGGCAATCGTCGTCGGCTGTTGGGCCAGCGTCAGCGGCGACAATACGCACAGACCGAACAGCAGTATGAACCAAACGCGCACGCGATCACCTCAATGCATGGTTCTTCGACGTTATCGTGATGCCGGTAATACCGGCAGGGGGAAGCTCTCCCGACAAGCACGGAGCAAGGCACTATGGCCTTCACCGGCGGGGATGATCTCCAGGCTGGCGCAGGCCGCGTCCTGATATTCCTTTACCTTGCGCCAGCCGTAATCAAACCCTCCGGACGATTCGACCAGGTGCTGCAGCAGCGAAAACTCATCCGGCGAGAGGGTGTCCAGTGCCCAGAGTCGGCGCAGTTCCGCTATCACATCAGGTGGCGCGTGCTGCACGGCGTATAACAATGGCAGCGTGGCACGGCGCTGGTGCCAGTCAATCCCCTGCGGCTTGCC
>JAKIYB010000269.1 GCA_022708765.1 Armatimonadota bacterium
CCGGGCCGCACCCAGCGCGCCCCCAGCGCCTCCAACCAGCGATAGGCGGCGAAGAGCACGCTGCGTGGGTTCGACCCCGTCAGCAGCAGCGCTTTCCCCACCGAACGCGCCAGCAGTTCGTCATCCCAGCGGCCCTCCGCGCAGATTTCCGACCCAATCTTCCGTCGAAAATTCTCCGGCAGGCCGAGGTAGATGCTCGCCCGCGACGGGTTGAAATGCTTCGCCGCGCGCACCGTCACCGGTCGCCCGGTCATCGCGCGCAGGCATCGCGCCAGCTCCTTCGCCGCCAACCGCAGAGGCGAGAGATCATCGAGATAATATACCAGAATGGGGTCGGGCATGGGTGCCACCTTTGTGGAGAGTCAATCAAAGGTATATTCTCGTCCGGTGTTAGAAGTTCCTTTTTTGGCTGAACGGTGAAGGGGATGGCCTCCGGGAGGTGGATGATATTGTTGACAATCTCCACTTGCTGGTAAGGACACCGGCGTTCTCATGATCAATATTCCCGCAGCTCTTTCCAGACGTCGAGAATCAGCAGATATCGCTCTAACGGCAGGCCTTTGAAAGGGACGTTGCTAGTGCAGAAGAAGTATCCCCCGCCGGGCTTGGCATGCTTGAGGCAGTAGCGGGCGCTGGCGATGACTTCCTCGTCGGTGCCGGTTTGCATGAGGGCGCAGTTGACGTTGCCGCAGAGGGCAACGCGGTCGCCGATGCGGCGTTTTACTTCGGCGATATCCACGCCGGCCATCGGGTCAATGGAGTGCAGGGCGTGAGGGGCGCTGTCGGCGAGTTGGTCGAGGATGGGCATGATGTTGCCGTCGGTGTGCTTGATGGTATACGCGCCCAGCGCGCGCTGTCCGGCATGCAGCTCGGTGAGATAGGGGGTGACAAATTCGGCAAACATCCCCGGCGAGAGAAACGGGCCGTGGTTGAAGCAGTAGTCGGCGCAGTTGATGAAGACGTCCACGCCGGCGTCCACCAGCACTTTGCAGTGCTCCAGCGTATGTGCCAGATTGCGCCGCTGTTCAGCATGCACCGCGTCCGCCTCTTCCGCCAACCGGATAGACACCTCTACCATGTGCTCGCCGTCGGGGATGCCCATGGTGCTGTCGCCATGCGCGCAGATCATGCGAGTGTCGCCAAAACGCTCGCGCAGGAGCTGCACCTGCCGCACCTGGTGCTCCTCGCGCCCGATGGCCTGCAGCGGCACGATGTCATACTCCAGCCGCTCCGCCACCCGCGCGAAGAGGTCGGCGTTCTCCTGCAGCATCCGCTCCCTCGCGTCCGCCGACGGCGCGGCATCCAACTCTCGCTGTGTCAGGTAGTCCCGGCCGAACAACTCCTTCGTCAATTGGAACTCCAGCTCAAATGTCGGCACGTGATCGGGAATCCGATGTTCGAGTGCGGCGATGGCGCGTTGTTTTGGGGTCATAAGCACCTCTCTGGTTGCGTTGCTTTACAAAGAATCTGTCAATGTGCGTTGAAGGTCTTAAAAACTGCACGAGAAGTCTCGGCGCGTGCCTGCTGGTGGCTTCCGGCCTGACTCGGTGTCCCGATTGTCGCACTCCTGTGCGACACCATCGGGACTCGCCATCCTGGCAGCGTTGGACGTCCTCACCCTATCTCTCTCGATAGCGCCTCGGACGTCCGCCTTGATTCAAGCCGCGTCGGTCTACCCTCCAAGTTTCTACTATCGAGCGCGCCTTGCTAATGCTGCGGCGCGACTAAGAACTTCACCAATCGAAAGCCTGTTTCGTCACCGGCGCGGCTCTCGCCTTGCTTCCATGCAGTGCTGCTGTCTATACCGGCTCACAGTTTCTCCAGTGGAGCAAAGGTCAAATCCAGCGTCTTCGTGCCCAGGCGGGGGAAGTTGACGGTTACGCGGGTGCTGCCCTGGATGGCGAGGACCATGCCGTCACCAAAGGCTTTGTGGCGGACGCGGTCACCGGCTTTGAAGGCGCCGGCGTCGCGCGGGCTGGCTTCCAGGATGATGGCTTCGGCGGCGGGAGCATGGCGGGTCGCGTCGGTGCCGTCCCACGTGGGGGCGGCCGGGCGCGGGGCATAGCCGTCCTCGGCGGGCACGATCAGTTCATCGGGAATGTCGCGCAGGAAGCGCGACGGCGCATTGTTGTAGGTGGTGGCGCCGAAAAGGGTGCGGCTCTCGGAGAGCGTGCAGTAGAGATGCGTGCCGGCGCGGGTGATGCCGACGTAGCAGAGGCGCCGTTCTTCCTCCAGGTCATTCGCGTTGCCGCTCATAACGGCGCGCGCCAGCGGGAAGACGCCCTCCTCCATGCCGGTGAGAAAGACCACCGGGAACTCCAGCCCCTTGGCGGCGTGCAGCGTCATCAGCGTCACCGCGTCCTCGCCTTCCTCCGTTTCCTCGATCTCGGTGACCAGCGAAATCTGCTCCAGGAAGGCACGCAGGCTGCGCCCCTCGTCGTCCTCCGCCTGCGCCTCGAACTCCTGCGATTCCGACAGCAGTTCGCGTATGTTTTCCAACCGCGTGCGCGCCTGCACGGTGCCTTCCTCCAGCAGCATCTGCTCGTAGCCGCTGTCGGTGATGATGCGGCCGATTAGTTCCGTGATGGTCGCCTGCCCGGCCAGTTCCATGAAGCCAGCCATCATCGTCGCGAAGGTGCGCACGGCGCCCTGCGCGCGGGCGGCCAGATCAGTCTCGTCTACCCGCAGCAGCATCTGAAAGAGGCTGACGCGCTGTTCCGCCGCCAGTTCCTCCAGCCGGCTCAGCGTGGTGGCGCCAATGCCGCGTGTCGGCACATTGATGATGCGGCGCAGGCTCACCGTGTCGTCGGGATTGTAAAGCACGCGCAGGTAGGCGATGATGTCCTTGATTTCCTTGCGCGCGAAGAATTTGAGGCCGCCGACGATGCGGTACGGGATGCCCTGGCTGATCATCATCTGCTCGAGCACGCGGGAAAGGGCGTTGATGCGGTAGAGGACCGCAACCTCTTTGTAGCGGACGCGCTGGTGGCGCACCAGATCGCGGATCATGCGGGCGATGAAGGCCGCTTCGCCGTGTTCGTCGGCCGCCCGGTAGCACTGCAGCCTGTCGCCCCCGGCGCGCTCCGTCCACAGCCGCTTCTCCTTGCGCGTCTTGTTGCGGCAAATCACGTGGTAGGCCGCATCGAGGATCGTCTGCGGCGAGCGGTAGTTCTGCTCAAGCTTTACCACATGCGCCTCGGGATAATCGCGCTCGAAGCGGAGCAGCAGGCGGGAATCCGCCCCGCGCCAGGTATAGATGGACTGGTCGTCATCTCCCACCACGCACAGATTGCGGTGTGCCTGCGCCAGCAGCGTTACGAAACGGTACTGCGCCAGATTGATGTCCTGGTACTCATCTACGAAGACATAGCGGAAACGTGCATGCAGCGCTCCCAGCACCTGCGGACATCCCTGCAGCAGCTCCACCGTCTTCATGATGAGGTCGTCAAAATCCAGCGCATTGTTCGCGCGCAGATGCTCCTGATACATCCGATAGATCTTCGCGATGGTCTGTTCGTCAGGCGTGCGCGCTTCTTTCGCGAAATCGTCGGGATCGAGCAAGTCGTTCTTCGCGTCGCTGATGCGCCCCAGCACGGTATTCGGCTTCAGCCGACTGTTGCCGCTACCGTTCGCGGTGGAGATGCCCAGCTCTTTCAGGCAGTCGCCGACCACGGTGAGCTGGTCCTCGGTATCGAAGATGACGTAGTTCGAAGGAATGCCGATGGCTTCTCCGTCGGCGCGCAGGATTCGGGCGCAGATGGCGTGGAAAGTGCCCACCCACATGGCGCGCACGCCGCGGCCCACCAGCCGCCCGATGCGCTCTTTCATCTCGTTCGCGGCTTTATTAGTGAAGGTGACGGCGAGAATTTCTTCGGCGCGCGCACCGCCTTCGCGCATGAGGTAAGCGATACGGTGGGTGAGCACGCGCGTCTTGCCGCTGCCCGCGCCGGCGAAGATAAGCAGCGGCCCATCGCCATAGGTGACGGCCTCATGCTGCGGCGGGTTCAGGTTGGCGAGAATCGGATCGGCGGCGGTGTTCGGCATGACGGGGATATTGTAGCAGAATGGCGGGCGCGGGGGAACGGGTGTCACGAGAAAATGGCGCGGCCGGCCCGAGTTATCGGACCGGCCGCGCGCGACGGCATAGTGCCAGGCCGCTTACGGCGCGGGTGGTACATTCATCACGATCTTCGATGGCAGCGCGGCGATGGAGTTCGCCTGCCCGTCGGCCGTGTAGGTCACACCGCCGACGGTGATGCTGGCCCAATACATGTAGAACGGCTGGCCTTCGGTCAAATTGAGGGTGACGACGCCGTTGGCATCGGTGGTGCCGTTGGCGAAGTCGTGTCCGGTGCCCGGTCCGCCTTCACCTACCACCTGGAAGTTGATGTTGGCGGCCGGTTTTTCGGTGCCGTTGTCATTGTAAACCAGCGTGAAGGTCTTTTTCACCGTCGTCTTTAACGTGACGGTCATTGTAGCCTCGCCGTTATCCACATCGTAACCGTAACCGCTTCCGGTCTGGTTGCCGTAGACGACATTCACCGCCACCTGGCCTGGCGCGACACTCGGGAACCGGATCGTGCCGTTGGCGCCGGTGACACCGCGGCTTTCCCACTTGCCGCCCCCGGTGTTATTCGTGGAGGTGATGACCACGCTGGCTCCCGCCACGTTCTGGCCAGCCGAGTTCTTCACGGTGATGGTGAAGGGGATAGCATTCTCGATTGCGCGGTCCAGGTTATAGGAGGAGAAGTGGGTGACGGTGGCGCGATAGACGACCGGGTTCACCGTCGCGTCGCGGGTGGCATCGCCTTCATGAACCCACTTGCCCGTCGCCTCATCCAGCGACCAGAGCGGGATCGTCGGGGTGCCGGGATCGGCGCCGGCGGCGACCGGAATGGCGATGTCGGCGGTCTTGCCCGCGCCCAGGTTGCACTTCTGGCCGCCACTGGTGACATCAATCGTCATGTAGCCAAAGCTCTCAATGGCGACATCGGCGCCATTCTGCGTGCCGACGAAAAGACCGGGGAAGTTCTCGGTGTAGTTCGTATCGGTGGGTACGGCGTTGGTCACGTCCACAGTCGCGTTCGTCACCACGGTGTTTGTGCCTTCGATGACCAGGCTGCTCGCTGGTAATGTGACACTGGCGCCGCGCGCGCTGTCGGCGAAGGAGTTTGCCGTATCCAGGTTTGTCAGCGCGTTGCTCTTGCCCACGGCAATGAGCGTGAAGTTCACCGGCATCGTCTGCCCGACCGCGAGGGAGACGACTTTGAAGGTATTGGCCAGGCCCGCCTTGCTCGCTGCCACTTTCAGGTTGGCTCCTGGCGCCACCGTCAGCGTGTAGGTACCATCGGCGCCGCTGTTAGTGGTAGCCGTACCAACAGTGACTGCCACGCCCGGCAGCGGCACACCGTTGCTGTCGGAAACCAGACCCTGAATCACCGCGGTGGTGATGGCGCCGCCGCCACCCCCGCCGCCGCAGCCGGCCAACAGCGCGGCCAATGCCGCCAGGACCAGCCAGAGAAGCATGCGTGAACGTTTCATGGAAGACCTTCCTTTCGTATATGCGGAGACAGATGTGGCAGGCGTGGCGCGCGGGGAGTCGGCAGGGGATAGCGCACGGCGGAGGCCCGTGTCAGGAGCAGGTAAAGGTGCTGACTCGTCGGCTGCGTGCATGCCATTGCTTCCAGCATACCAGACGCATCCCTGCACGAATATCACCCAAATGGGTGATATTCATCGAGTACCAACCAGTGAACTGGCCGGCTATCGTCAGTCGTCTCGCTGAGACCTGCCGGAGTTGGGTTGCGGTGGCCCGCCCGGTCCTGAAGAACCGGGCCACTAAGCGACGCCCCTTGGAAAGGGGCTTTGGGGGGAGAGTGCGCGCCCTCACCCTCCTGCCCCCCGTTCCCCATTCTGGGAGAGGGGGCGCGCGCGGTGTTGCAATGTCCGGAGGTTTTTTGCGCCAGTGGCGCGGATTGGGGTACAATACCGTGTTATGCCAACACTAGCGCAGCCAAAACCGATCGTGGCCATTGTCGGGCGGCCGAACGTGGGGAAGTCCACGCTCTTCAACCGCCTCTCCGGACGGCGCACCGCCATTGTGGAGCCGACGCCGGGGGTCACCCGCGACCGCCTTTACGCGGATTGCGAGTGGTACGGCCACCCGTTCGTGCTCATTGACACCGGGGGCATCCAACTGGACCGGGCCGCCTTCGTGGAGGAGATTCGCCGGCAGGCCGAATTCGCCATGAACGAGGCGGATGTCATCATCTTCCTGGTGGACGGCGCTCAAGGGCTGACGCACACCGACGACGACATCGCGGAGATGCTGCGGCGCACCGGCAAGCCGGTGGTGCTGGCGGTCAATAAAGTGGAGAGCCGCAAGCGCATGGACGAAGCGATGGAGTTCTACGCCCTCGGTTTTCACGAGCCCATCGGCGTCTCC
>JAKIYB010000026.1:0-17361 GCA_022708765.1 Armatimonadota bacterium
CCCGCCTATTGGGCGCGCGTCCGCGCCGCCATCCGCCTCGCCGGATTGGGGGAATACGTGACATACCTTGGCGAGGTGGATCTTCCCGGCAAGCTTGCGCTCCTGCGCGGTTGTTCTGCCTTCTGCCAGCCCAGCCGAGCGCCCGAAGCGCGCGGCATGGCGGCGCTGGAGGCGATGGCCTGCGCCGCGCCCGCCATCGTCCCCGACGCCGGCATCTTCCCCGAGGTGCATGCCCTCACCGGCCTGGGCCGCCGCTTCACCCCCGGCGACCCCGACCACCTCGCCCACGTTATCGCCGCCGTCATGGACAACCTCGTCCCCGCCCGCCAGGCCGCCCTCGACGCCCTCCCCGCCTTCGCCGCCCACTTCAGCGCCGCCCGCATGGCGGATGACGTGCTGGCGGCGTGTGGATCGCCGATCGCGTGAGCGGTCTACATGTCTGTCACCCGTCTATGATGGCTGTACCGTATGGCGGCATGACTCAGGACGCTTCAGCGCCCTTGCCATTGTTAGCACCCTCCTTCAGGGGGGTGCATAGAAGGAACGTCGGCGCTGCTTCTCACAACGACTTCAAATATTCCACCACCTCGTTCTTCTCCTGCGCGCTCAGGCCGAGTTGGAAGTGCGCGTCGTAGTGATTCACCACGTCGAGCAGGGTGGCGAAGCGGCCGTCATGGTAGAAGCCGCCCCGTTGATGCGCCCACAGGCCCGCCAGCCGCTGGGTGACATACGCGCCTTCCGGATCGCGGTCCGCCTGAAAATTATCAACGCCGATCTCCTCGCCGCGGTGCGCGTTCCACCCTGGTTCGGCGAAAAGCGGTGGCACGTGGCAGGTGGCGCAGCGCGCTTTGCCGGTGAAGAGCGCTTGTCCGCGCGTGGCCATGGCGGCGTTGTAGGTGTTCGCCGGCGGTTTCGGCGCCAGCAACGCCAGTTGGTAGGTATGCAGATCGGGCAGCCTGGACGTCACCAGATCCACCGGGCCGCGCGTATTCCAGATGCCCGTGCGCACGGCGACCGGAAAACGCTGTGGGTCGTTATAGCGCGGATCGAAGAAGGTGCCCTGGCCGTGCATCTGCGTCACCGCCACGTAGGCGTTCCAGTAGGTGACGTTGCCATGGCCGGAGGTCCAGGTGTGCAGGTTGATGCCGGCTTTGCCGTAGGCGGGGGGAATCAGCGTGGCGGCGGACTTGCCGTCCGGACGAAACGCTTTCCCGTCAAAGTTCAACTCGGCGTCATAGCGTCCCGGTCCCCAGCTCATCAGCACCTTGCGCACGGTGGCCTGGTCGGTCTGCAGCGCGTTGGCGTAGACGCTCAAGTCCGGCGCGGCGGCGACGATGGCGCCGACGTTCAGATCGCGGTTTGCCCAGCCATCCAGCCGCTTGCCGATGCCCGGCGCGACGGAATCATCCACCGTCGCGTGGCATAGCGCGCAGGTGATGCCCACGGCGCGCAGCCGGTTGTCATCCGGGGTGAAGAATCCTTTGACGCCCACCACGGCGTTCAATTTCAGCAGCGTGAGCGTCGTCGCCGGATCGTCCAGATTCACCCGCCCGCGCGCGATATCGTTTTGCAGCGCGCGCGGTAGGGCGTCGGCATCCACTTTCAAGCCCAGCGACAACGCCGCGCGCGGGCTGACGCCGTCGCCGACGCCATCGAGCTTCGCGCCCTGAATCGCTTGATGGAGTTTCAGCGTATCGCCCCAGAAGCGCTCGTTGCCAAAGGTATCAAAGCGAAAGATGCGCCGGCCGTTCTCGAAACTCTGGCGCTGGTTGAAGCGCACGGCTTGCTCGTAGGCATCACCGCTGAGTTTCACCTGTGCCGTGTCCTGCGCGAAGAGCAGGGACGTGTAAACGGCGGTGCCCAGTAAAATCCCCAGGAACGCGAGCAGCACGCCGGAGTAGCGGACTCGTTTCATCGCAGTGTCCTCCTGACCACGGATGGTTTGAGTCACGGTACAGGATGCTAGCGCGATATAGGCATGCGGCGTGCGACAATTGTGTCGCGCTTTCGACACGCGGATATCATGTGCGGCTCCCCGCTACGGCCCCGCCACCGTCTCATACGGCCACGAAATAATGCCGCCCAGGTCGTAGACGTGCGTATACCCCAGCGCCAGCAGCTTCAGCGCCGCCTCGCGGCTGCGGCGGCCGCTGCGGCAGTAGACGAAGATCGTCGCGTCCTTCTTCGGCAGCAGCGCCGGCGCCAGCGCCTCCAGCTCGTAATCGGGGAGAAGGATGCTGCCGGGGATACGCTTTTCCGCATACTCCTCCGGCGTGCGTACGTCCACCAGCCTGATCGCCGCGTCCGCCGCCAGCCGCGCTTTCGCCTCCGCCGGCGTGATGGTGCGATACGTTCCCGCCCCCGGCGCATTCGCCTCCTCGGTACTCGGCGCCACCTCGCACCCGGCCAGCAACAACGCCCCGGCCACCATCATTGTCAGCATCACCGACGGCGACATCGCTCTCCCTCCCAACAGGCGGATTGTCCTGTTTGTTACTATATAACCATGTCGTAACATTGTAAACAGCTTCTTCCGAGCATGCCTCCGAAATGGTGGCAGTGGTGGGAATTGCCCCCGCCCCGCGCAGGTGTTATAGTGTGCGCACATCATCCGCGTAAGGACCACCATGTCTACGATACCCACTGTGCGCCGGGTTGTCGCCGGCGTTTGCCCGAGCTGTGACGGCACCGACTTCTCCGCCATGTCCGTGCCGGAGCGCGGGGTGACGATTGCCATCTGTGCCGGGTGCAACCTGTATATCAACCTGCGGCCGACCACCGCGACCGACGCGGCGGACGCCGGGGTGTATGACGCCGGGTATCACCAGCAGATGGGGTATGACGCTGAGGACGCGCGCAAGATCGTCACCAATGGCTACCGGCTGCAACTGCTGGAAAACCTGCGCGCGCCGGGCGCTTTCCTCGACGTCGGGTGCTCGCTGGGTACTTTCGTGGAGGCCGCGCGGCGGCGCGGGTGGGATGCTCACGGCGCGGATATCAGCGCCGACGCGGTGGAGGCGTGCCGCCGGCGCGGCCTGCGGGCGACGGTGGGCGACATGCGCCACCTCGATTACCCGGACAACACCTTCGACGTGCTGAACCTGCGCCACGTGCTGGAGCATGACGTGCAGCTCTGGGAGTGCCTGGCGGAATTGCGGCGCGTGCTGAAACCCGGCGGCCTGCTCTACCTGGAAGTGCCCTGCGTGGACTGCATACCCGTGCGGCGGAAGCACGAGCGCTACGTCAAATTCTGGCACGACTTCCACTGTTACTGGTTTTCCAAACAGTCTATCCGCAACATCCTCGGCCAGGCGGGCTTCACCGAGCGCCCGCTGCCGCGCTTCGGCCGTCGCGGCCTCGCCAACCCGCGCTATCTCCTCTGGCTCGCGCACCGCGCGGTGATGCAAGCCACCGAGCGCGCCACCTATGACGTGAGCGTGTGGGAGAAGACGGCGTAAGTACCCGTGCGGGACGCATCCGGCAGCCGGTCGGTAATGGGGCATGCGGAGCGCGAACGCGTTGCTCTTACGCGTTGGGCGCAATCGGCAGGCTGACGGTGAAGGTGCTGCCTTTACCGGGGGTGCTGTCCACGCGGATGTGGCCGTCGTGGGCTTCCACCAGCAGGCGGGTGATGTACAGGCCCAGCCCCAATCCTTCCGATTTCCGCGCGCCTTTCGCGCGGTAGAAGCGCTCGAAGAGGTGTGGCAGATCCTTGGGGCTGATGCCGGGGCCTTCGTCACTGACGGCGATGGCGACCATGTCGTCTTCAACGCGGGCGGACACGCGCACGGGGGTGCCGGGTGCGGAATATTTCAGCGCGTTGGAGAGCAGGTTCACCAGGATGCGCTCCAGCCGGTTGTAGTCCGCGTAGACCGGCGGCAGGTCGGCGGGAATCGCCAGGGTCACGCGCGCGACGTCCATGCTGGTCTTCAGTCGCTCGCACAGTTCCGCCAGGTACTCCGCCACGGCGATCGCGTCGCGCTGCAGCACCAGTTGGTCGCTCTCGATGCGCGTACTGTCCACCAGATCGTTCACCATCACCGTCATGCGGCGCATGGCGCGCAGCACGGCGTCCAGGCTGTCGGGCACCTGCGCGGGCACGTCGTGTCCCGCCAGCATGGCCTGGATCAGCTCGGTATGCCCCTGGATGATGGCCATGGGCGTGCGCAGGTCATGCGAGACGGTATGCAGCACCATGCGCATGTGCTCTTCCAACTCGTGCAGGCGGCTGACATCGGTGAAGGTAATCACCGCGCCCAGCACCCGGTCGTCATCTCGAATGGGCGAGGCGCCCACCGTCACCCACAGCTCGCGGCCGTCGGCGTGATGCAGCATCAGCAGGTCGTTGCGCACCAACTCGCCGTCCAGCGCGCGCGCGATCGGCATCTTGCGCGGCGGCAGCGGTTTCCCGTCGGGCGTGTAGGGACGCAGCAGGACTGAGAGTTCCGTCGCCGATAGTCGCAGTTGCTCGGTGGAATAGCCGGTCAGCGCTTCAACGGCGGGGTTTGCGCGAATCACGCAGCCGTGCGCGTCCAGCACCAGCACGCCATCGGCGATGCAGGTAATCGTGGCGTCCAGTTCAGCGTTCGCCAGCGTCAGGTCGGCGGTGCGGTCGAGCACGCGCGCTTCAAGCTCGTCCTTCGCCGCGCGCAGCGCCTCCAGCATGCGGTGGCGCTCGGTCACGTCGCGCACTATCCAGCGCCAACCAATAAGCGAATTATTGCCATTGCGCGCCGGGGCGATGGTCAGCGCCGCGGGGAAAAGGTTCCCACCGCGCGTGCGCATGGTCAGTTCCGCCGTGGAGATGCGCCGATTCATGCGCAGGTCCGTGAGCAGATTGAGGAACGCGCGTTGATCGTCGTAATGAATTAACGTGGATAATGGCAAGCCGAGAAGATCCGTGCGCGCATAGCCGAATATGCTCAGCGCCGTCCCATTCGCCTCGTTGATGACGCCGGTGATGCCGGTGACCAGATAGGCGTCCGGCGCCAGGTCGAACAGCTCCTGGTAGCGCAGGCGTTCCTCCTCTATCAGGCGGCGGGATTCCGCCAGTTCCTCGTTCTGCGCGGCCATCTCCTCGCCGGAGACGTGCAGCTCCTCCAGCGCGGCGCTGAGTTCCGCCAGCGTTTCCTGCAGCAGGCGAGAGGGTGTCGCGGCCCGCTTCGCTTCCTCCGCCAGCGCGGTCAGCCGTTCCGAGGCGCGCGTGACTTGCATTTCATAGGAATCCATGCGCGCGTGTTCCGGCTGCCGCGCGTCATCGGTGCTCATGATGTCCTCCCACGGTATGCGCGATATCTTCCTGGTCTTCGCTCATCAGCAACACCACGCCTTCAATCTTTTCATCGAGGCCGCAGTAGGGCGTGATGGAAATGCGACAGCGGAAGGCTTTGCCCCGGCGGTTCGTCGCGTCAAGCAGCAGTTCGCGGTGCTCGCATTCCCGCGCCAGGCAATCGCGAATGGGCCCGGCCAACTGCTCGACCGGCAGGCCGATATCCAGCGTGAGCAGCGATTGGCCTTTCACCTCGGCTTCGCGTAAACCCCACAGATCTTCCGCCCAGTCGTTCCACAGCGTGACGTGTGTTTGCGTGTCCACCAGCACCACTGCCGCGCGAATGCTGCCGAGAATGGAGGCGAGGTTGGCGTTCGACTGGTTCAATTCGTCGGTGCGGATGCGCAGTTCGTCATTCATCGTCTGCAGTTCTTCATTGGTGGACTGCAGTTCCTCGTTCATCGTCTCCAGTTCTTCATTGGTGGACTGCAGCTCCTCGTTCGTCGTTTCCAGCTCTTCATTGGTGGATTGCAGCTCTTCGTTCGTCGTTTCCAGCTCTTCATTGGTGGATTGCAGCTCTTCGTAGGCGGTTTCCAACTCATGGCGCGAGTGCTGGATATCTTCCTGCAGCTTGTGGGTGCGCGTCTGATCCGCGAACAGCAGGCTGACGCCAAGAATATCCCCATCGCTGATCAGGGGCACCACCTGTAATTCCAGATACTGGGTTTGCCCGCCCTGCCCGGCGCGGGAAATATCCTCGACGGTGATCACCTGGCGCTCCTGATATGCGCGGTCAATGAGCGAGCGCAATTCCACCGGACGGTAGGAGAGTTCCAGGTCCTGCAGCGGGCGGCCGGCGTCGCGCGGCGCCAGGTTAAAATATTCGGCGGCGCGGTCGTTAAAGAGCGCGAGGATGCCGCTGGCGTCTATCACCAGTTGCGCGGCGGCCGAGCTCTGGAAGGCCAGCTCGCGCAGGCGGCTCTGACGGGCGACGAAGCCGTTGCCGCCATTGCCGAAGCGCGCGATTTCAAAGACGCGTTCGCGTTGGTTCATGACGGGCACTTTGGTGAACAGGCGATATTTCAGGTCAAGCGGGGTGAAGAGCGCGGTGCGGGTGAGGAGCATTTCCGCTTTGCCCAGGAAGAGCAAGCCGGTGTCGTTGAGCGCGTAATGGAAGCGCGCCAGCACCTGTCCCTGCGCCTCGGCGTTGAAATACATTGAGGACATTGCGGCAGAGCAGCAGGTCCAGGTGCGAGATGGGAGCGTCGGCGAGCAGGTTATGCTGCCCGAAGATGACGGCGCGGCGCAGGTCGGGGCGGAAGGTATACCGGCTGTCGGCATAGGTGAAATAGCGTTCCAGCAACTCTTTCGGCATGCCGGCGACTTCGGACGTGGTATAGACGCCGGCGCGCGCCTGCAGCAGCGCCGACTCGTCAATATCGGTGGCGTAGATTTTAACCCGCTGCCGGAAGTCATCGCCGCCCAGGAATTCAAAGAGCAGCATGGCGACGGTATACGCTTCCGCGCCGTTGGAGCAGCCGGCACTCCATACGCGGATGGTTTCATGCGAGTCTTTGGCGCGCAAAATCTGCGGGAACCCTTCTTCGACCAGATACTCCCAGGCCGGGGTGTCGCGAAAAAACGAAGTGACGTTGATAAGGATGGAGTCGAAGAGGTGGCCGATTTCTTCCTGATGCACTTCCAGGTAGTCGCGATACGCTTCCAGGTTGCCCACACCGAGCAGGCCCATGCGTTTTTCGATGCGCCGCCGCAGGCCGGGCCGTTTATACGCGCCGAAGTCGAAACCGCGAGTGTAGCTGAGGTATTCAAGCAGTTCCTCAAATTTTGCGTCGTCGGATTGTGACGGCATACATTTCTCCCGAAGTGGCGTTAGTCGTCGGGCGTCACCAGCTTGACCAGCGCCGGCGCGATCTCCACGAGGGACAGCACGTAATCCACGTCGCCGGTGGCGATGGCGGCGGACGGCATGCCGAAAAATTCCGAGCTGGCCTGATCCTGCACGATGACGGTGCCGCCCATGGATTTGATGGCTTTCACGCCCGTGGCGCTGTCCTGCCCGGTGCCGGTGAGCACCACGGCGATGGCGCGGTCGTGGTAGGTGGCCGCCACCGATTCAAAGAGCAGGTCCGCCGAGGGACGGACATAATGCACCAGCTCGGTGCGCGTCAGCGTCAGCGTGCGCTCCGGCGTCACCAGCAGGTGCCGGTCGGGCGGCGCCAGGTAGACGGCGCCGGCTTCCAGGCTATCCCCCTCCTCCGCCATCTTCACCCGCAGCGCGGTATGCCGTGTGAGGATGTCCGCCAGCAGGCTGCGATGGCGGGGGTCTATGTGCTGCACGGCCACAATCGGCACGGGCAGCTCCTTAGGAAGGTGCGCTAGCAGCTCCATCAACGCGTTCACGCCGCCGGCGGATGAGGCCAGCGCGATGATCTCGAACGGCGGATTTGCCGTTGACGCGGCCATGATTGCCCCACCTTTCAGACCTTCACATCGCTGTTCACGGGTGCCAGATGGTAACGGTTCATTCGTTGCGCCGCGGCTATGTTCCAGTATACGGCATCTACTGCCCGGCGACAACAGCGCCGGCAATGTATTTCACATTACGCGCTCTCCGGCGGCTGTTCGGATGTGTAATAGACCGTCGGGGGAATCATCAGGTCTACCGACGCCTGCGCCAGTCCGGACCCGAAGGTTACCAGGCGCGTATAGACTTCAAGCAGTCGCTGCATGATCTCAGCCTCGCCGGCCGTTCGCGCGTCGCGCTCCAGCGCATCAACCTCGTGCAGCGCCCCGTTCTCGTCTTTATGCAACTGGTCCAGTTCCTCGCGGAGGTGGTCAATCGCGTCGCGCAATGCCGCCACGCGCTCCTCACGAGTTTCATTCATGCGGGTCTCCCGATTCCGGGGTGGTTGGCAGGTTTTCCAACAGGCGACCGAGCAGCAGGTGGGCGTCGATCAGCGCCGTGCCGGCGTTAGTCAGGCGCGTATACGCATCCAACAACGCAAAGCGTACCCGCGGCAGATCCAGCGCGTCCGCCTCCCCTTCCAAAGTATGAAGCTGACCCTCAAGGTTCTGCAAGCGGTGATGCAACGAATTCATCGTTTGCCCCACCCCCTTGAGGCGTTCCCGATCCGGTCTATCCATTCCGCCACCCCCAACGCCTTCGATACCCGCGCGGTGGCGCGAAAAACGCCCGGGGTGTCCAGCGGATCACGCGTGAGTGTGGCAGATGCACCCCCCCTGAAGGAGGGTGCTAACAAGATAACGGACGCTGAAGCGCCCTGAGTCACGCCGCGAAAAAGCGCGCGTCAGCGTGCTTGCCATCGTTCGTCACCGCCTTCAGGGGGGCGGAAGCGCTCTCTGTGCAGTTCCCCTCTCCCAGCCAGGATGGCGGCTGGGGGAGGGGTGGCCGGCAGGCCGGGGAGGGGTGAGGCACCGGCATGAGAAACGAAACCGGAAATGCACTCTCTCCCTGGTAAACGGAAAGTAGCTCGCAGTGTAAACACCCGCGCTGCCCGCAATTTCATCGGGGTAGACTCCGGGCGCGGACTACAGACACGATCGCAATACAGCGACCCCTACATCCGCTCCTCCAGCCGACGCCGGCTGTCGTCGTCCAGCGCGGCCAGGTCGGGGATGTCGTAGCGGTTGCCTTCCACGTCGGTGAGGGAGAGATGGCCGGGGAGGGGCTGCTTCAAATTCTCGGAGAGGTGGCGTACCTGGAAAGTGGCGGGGCCGCGGTCGGTTTCCACGCGCCATTCCGTGACGTCGGCGCGGTCGCGCACGGCGAGGATGGCGGTGATGCGCGGCACCAGGTAGCGCCGGCGCAGCTCCTCGCGGACGGCGGCCAGGCTGTCGTGCGCCAGGCCGTGCAGATCGCGCAGCACGCCCAGCTCTTTGCCGTCAGCGTTCAGCACCGCCAGCCAGCCGTATTCCTCGCTGAGCGGGAACATGCGCAGCAGGCTGGACTCCTGCCAGGAATCGTCATCCAGGCACACCTCCAGCCGGTGTCCGACCGTGCGAAACCGCACCGCCGCCGGCTCCAACAGCCGCAGCTCGTCCGCGGTGGGGAGGTTAGTTTCTTCAGTTGGAGATGTCATCACGTATCCTTTTCTACAACCGCCCCCCTCCCCGAACCGGGTGAGGGGGAGTGAGCGAGAATGCGGAGCCGGTATCTCATCGAGCGCTCTCCCCCGCACCCGGGTCGGGGGGAGGGGGGCGGTGACAGGCAAACCTATCGCCCCACCTCCCGCACCTTGGACACCTCCTGGTACATCGTCACCAGGCGGCGGAATTCGCCGTCCTCTTTTTGCAGCAGTTCGTCGTGGGTGCCGATTTCCACCACTTCGCCGCTCTTCAGCACGATGAGGCGGTGGGCGTTTTTCAGCGTGCTCAGCCGGTGGGCGATGGCGATGGTGGTGCGGCCCGCCACCAGGCGGTCAATGGCTTCCTGAATCTGCTTTTCCGTCTCCACGTCCACCTGCGAGGTCGCCTCGTCGAGGATGAGGATGCGCGGGTTGTGCAGCACCGCGCGGGCGATGGCCAGCCGCTGCTTCTCGCCGGCGGACAACCCCTGTCCGCCCTCGCCGATAAGCGTGTCGTAGCCGTCCGGCTTGCGCAGGATGAAATCGTGGGCGTTCGCCACCTTCGCCGCGCGGATGATCTCCTCGCGAGTGGCGCCGGGCCGGGCGTAGGCGATATTTTCCGCGATGGTGCCGCTGAAAAGGAAGGTGTCCTGCGGCACCAGCCCGATTTGCTCGCGCCAGCCCTCCAACGGCAGATCGGCGATGCGCAGGCCGTCAATGAGAACCTCCCCCTGCTGCGGCTCATAGAAGCGGCAGACGAGGTTGATGATGGTGGATTTCCCCGCGCCGCTGTGCCCCACCAGCCCGATCATCTCTCCCGGCTCCAGCGTGAAGGACAGGTCTTTCAGCGCCGTGCGCGCCCGCTCGTAGCCGAAGGTAACGTGGCGAAATTCCAGCCGCCCCTCGATGGGCGGAATAGTGGCCTGCCGTTGATCATGCGGTTCCGGCTCGGTGTCGAGGATTTCAAAGATGCGCTCGGCCGCCGCGAAGGAACGGGACGACCAGTTGAGCAGCATGGAGAGGTGCCGCAGCGGCCCATCGAACATGGCGGCATACATGGTGAAGGCGGCGAGTTCTCCAATAGTCATGTGTTCGCCGAGAATTTCCATCCCGCCGACGTAGCCCACCAGCAGCCGGCTGATGCCGAAGAGCAGCCCGATGCCGGCGAAGGCTATCGCCCAGGTGCGCTCGATGTTCACCGTCGGCATGAACAACTCGTCGCTGCGCGTGGAGAAGCGCTCGATCTCGCGGTCTTCCTGGGCGAACGCTTTGATAACACGCAGCCCGGTGAGGCTCTCCGAGAGCATGGCGTTCACCCGTCCCCAGCGGTGGTAGATGCGGTGCATGACGTGCCGCAGCCGCCGCCAGACCTGCCCGCCGATAGCGCTGATGAACGGCACCACCAGCACCACCAGCAGCGCCAGCTTCCAGTTGATGACGAACATCATCGCGCCGACGCCGAGGAAGAGCAGCAGGTTCGTCACCATTTCCTGCGCGCCCCAGGTGAGGAAGTGCTGCAGCCCACCGGAGTCCTGGTTGACGCGCGAGATGACGCTGCCCATCTGCCGCTTGTCGTAGAAGCTCAATGAGAGATACTGCAGGTGCTGGAAGAGCTGGCAGCGAATGTTATGGGTGACGCGATTACCGAGCCAGGAACTGATCCAACTCTGCAATACGCCCAGCATGCTGCCCACCAGCGCCACCGCCAGCAGCCCCAGCGTTAACAGGAGCAGCAAACGATAGCGTTCCGGCGTCTCGACGGTACCGGGTTTCGGCGCGAGCACCATATCGTACAGCGGGCGCTGCAACAGCGGCGGAATCATCCCCAACGCGGTCGCCAGCAGCGACACGCCCATCAGCGACAGCGCCATCCCGCGCACGGGCACCAGATAACCGAGCAGCCGTTTCAGCGTGCGGCTTTTCGGGATGCAGGCGGGACAGACGCGCGAGCCTTTGCGCAGGGGCAGGCCGCAGGTGGGGCACCGGTGGCTCTCTTCCTCCGGCACCTCCGCCTCTTCGCCTTTGCTCCACTTCTCCAGCAGGCCGGCGACGGTATTGAACTGCCCGTGGCGGGCGCCGGTGTAGCGCTCCAGCACCTGCTTTTCACCGTCTACCGTCGCTTCCAGCGCGCCGCCGCCAATGAAGGTCAGTGTTTTAGGCTCGCTGATGTCGCTGATCCGCCGGCTCCAGACGATGATTGTCACGCGCTCTTCGCGCGACAGAAGATACACCGTGCGGTTAGTGACGACGAGCCACTGCGCACCCAGCGTGCCGTCCGGCCGCAGGTCCGCCGCCACGCACACGCGCGCGGGCCCATCCAGGCCGGCGTTGGGCGCGAGATCATCGGGTAATGGGATGTTGAGCAGGTTCATGGTTGGCGTAGTCGCTTCCCGCGGGGCTATCCGCTCAGATGGCATTCGTCGCATACGGCGCGGAAACCTTTTCCATGCCCGCTGGAGACGCATCCATTGGGGTTGATGGAAAACATCGGGCGAATTATGACCAATATCATAGATGTTCACGCGCCTGCCGCGTATTATCAGGCGGACACTGACGAAAGGGGACGTGACATGGCTATACGGAAAATCGTGGAGATTGATGAGGAGCTGTGTAACGGCTGCGGGCTTTGCGTGCCGTCCTGCGCGGAAGGCGCGATTCAAATTGTGGATGGCAAAGCGCGGCTGGTGAAAGACCTGTACTGCGACGGACTCGGCGCCTGCCTGGGCGACTGCCCGTTGGGGGCGATCACCATCGTGGAGCGCGAGGCCGACGCCTACGACGAGACGGCGGTGGAGGCGCATCTGGCGCGCATGGGACGCGCGCCTCAGCATGCTCACGCTCCTGCCGCGCCGGCGGCGCCCGCGCCGATGCCGCACGCCCATGGCGGCGGCGGCTGCCCCGGCTCCGCGATGCGGCAGTTCGCGGCGAAACCCGCGGCGAGCGAGACCCCGTCAAGCCGGCCGGCGGCCGACACGCCCAGCGCGCTGCGGCAGTGGCCGGTGCAACTGCACCTCGTCTCGCCCTTAGCGCCGTATTTTCAGGGTGCCGACCTGCTGCTGGCGGCGGACTGCACGGCCTTTGCCCATGGCGGTTTCCATGCCCGCTTCCTGGAGGGCAAGGCGCTGGCCATCGCCTGTCCGAAGCTGGATAACCCGCAGGGATACGTGGACAAACTGGCGGCGATGATCACCGAAGCCGGCATCAAGAGCATCACCATCATGATGATGCAGGTGCCCTGCTGCCGGGGGCTGGAGCACTTCGTCGAGCAGGCGATGCAGATCGCCGGCACGCGCATCCCCGTGCGCCGCGTCATCGTCGGCGTCGAAGGCGACATCTTACTGGAGGAGGAGCTCTAAATCCCGAGCATCGAAGCACACAAACCATCCCGGGGGCAGGCCATGCGGCCTGCCCCCGGGCGTTTGGTGTGCTTGGTACTACCGTGCTTCATGTATACCAACTGAAGGAGGCGGCGAACGGCGGCAAACATACCGAGCGCGCTCTTCACGACACGATACAGGGCGCTTCAACGTCCTTGACAGCGTGAGCCCTTTCCTCCAGGGGGTGCATGGAGATTTCAAAACGGTCTCTGAGAAAATTTGTAAAAAAATCTCATTTCGTTCTCATTCACGGTTGTTCTCCCCGCCCGCCTGTGCTAACCTTCACCCGTGCGCCGATGACAGCGGCGCGCGCCGGGGTTGCCGGGATGACGCGGTTACAATTTTTAGCTTTGCTCCTCCGTCCGTACCGGGGTCGTCTGATGGTCACCGCGCTGGTGACCATGGTCGCGGCGACGTTCACCCTCATCCCGCCGCTGGCCATGCGCTTCTTCCTCGACCACGTCCTCATCAACAAGGAGTGGCGGCTCATCATCGTCACGGTGGCGATCATCGGCATCGTGCCCATGGTCAACGCCACCTTCACCGTGGTGAACCGCTTCCTCATCGCCTCCCTTGGTCAGCGGCTGGTGGTTGACCTGCGCATTGGCCTGTATCGCCACGTGCTCAACCTCAGCATGCGTTTCCACGGCGAAACCGGTGCCGGGCCGTTGATGAGCAAGCTGATGACCGACGTGGGGCAGGTGCAGGCGCTGATCACCGGTGAAGCCTTGAGCATCTTCAGCAACGTAGCGATGCTGCTCTTCGGGTTGGGGCTGGCGTTCTGGCTGCGCTGGGAGCTGGCGCTGGTCATTATCGTCATCCTCGTCCTCTACTCGTTCAACTACTACCTCTTCGCGCGGCGCATTCGCAGCGCCAACCTGGAACTGCGCGAAATTATGGACCAGGTGACGGGCCGCCTGCAGGAACGGCTGGCCGGCGTGCGGCTGGTGAAAACCTACTGCCGGGAGCGCGACGAAACGGAGGCGTTTCTCGCCTCCACTGACCGCGCGCTGCAGTTCGGCTTGCGCGGGCAGATGCTGTCCGTCTCGCTGAATGCTACCGCGCGTTTCATCGGCGGCACCGTCGTCTACTGCTGGGCAGCGTGGTTCGTGCTGCACGGCACCATCACCTACGGCACCATGTATGCCATGGATACGTATTTCTGGTACGCCGTCACCCCGGCGGTGAACCTCACCATGGTGGCGGGCGCCATCACCCAGGCCTTCGTGAGCCTGGACCGCATCCTTGACGTAATGCGCAACGTGCCGGAGGTGGTGGAGCAGCCCGGCGCCGCCGACCTGCCGGACGATGTGCGCGGCGACCTGCGCCTGGAAAGCGTCCACTTCGCCTACGGCCCGGACAAGCCGCTCTTCGACGGCCTCGACCTGCACCTGCCCGCCGGCAAGATGACCGCGCTCGTCGGCCACACCGGCTGCGGCAAAACCACGGTGACCAGCCTGCTGCTGCGCCTGTGGGACGTGCAGGACGGCCGGGTGACGCTGGACGGCCACGACGTGCGCGACCTGACGCTGCGCAGCCTGCGGCGGCACACCGGCGTGGTGCCGCAGGAGCCGGTGGTCTTCGAAGGCACCGTCTTTGAGAACATCGCCTACGCCGATCCGGACGCGACCCTCGAGCAGGCGGAGGAGGCGGCGCGCGCGGCGCAGATTCACGACTTCATTCTGACGCTGCCCGACGGCTACCAGACCTGGCTGGGCAAGGAGGGGTCCAAGCTCTCCGTCGGACAGAAGCAGCGCATTGCCATCGCCCGCGCCATCCTGCGCAAGCCGGCGGTGCTCATCCTTGACGAAGCCACGAGCTCGCTGGACAGCGAATCGGAAGCCGCGCTGCAGGCGGCGATGCGCACGGTACTGCGCGATCGCACCTCGGTAGTGGTGGCGCACCGGTTGAGCACCATCGTGGAAGCGGACCAGATCGTCGCCATGGACGCCGGACGCGTCATCGAAATCGGCACGCATGACGAGTTAATGGAGATCGAAGGCGGCTTTTACCGGCACCTGTACGAAGAACTGAAAGGCAAGCAGCACGCCGGGGAGGTGGAAGCGTGAAAGCCCGCCGTCCCAGCACCCATCAACTCCGCCTGGATGCTATCCTGGAGCAATACCGCGACAAAGAAGCGCGCCCGCAGGCTGAGCGCGCGCATCTGGAGCGCCTGTGGCGCGACTACCTGTACCCGCTGCGCTGGCGGTTGCTGCTCGCCATCCTCATTTCGCTGTTCACCTCCATGCAGCCCTATATCTGGGCATACATCAACCGCCGGGTGATGGATGACGTGCTCATGCTCGGTAAGGTTATTCCGCCTTCCGCGATGGATTACCACCTGCGGCTGGTGGTCCTCGTCTTTTTCATCAACAGCGGCTTCCACCTGCTCATCATCCTGCTCTCATGGATCTACAGCTTCCAGATTACCTATATCGGGCAGCGCGTGGTCTTCGAACTGCGCAAGGTGCTGCACGAGAAGGTGCAGCGGCTGCCGCTCTCGTTCTTCGACCGCACCCAGACCGGCCGCCTGCTTACCGTGGTGCTGGATGACGTGGGCACCATTCAAGCGAGCATCAGCACGGTGGCCGTCAACTTCGTGCAGCAAGCCGCCAGCATCCTGGTTGGGGCGGCGGTCATTCTCGTCATCAACGCGAAACTCGGCGTCCTGATGCTCATTGCGCTGCCGTGCTACGTCTTCATTTTCCGCAGCATCCGCCCGCATATCAAGGAAGGCAATATCGCCGCGCGCCGCGCCACCACCGCTCTCTACAGCCGCGTGGAGGAGCGCGTCACCGCCGTGCGCACCATCAAGGTCTTCGGGCGCGAGTTCGCCGAGGTGCGCGCCTTCACCGAGTCCGCGCATAACCTCGCCCGGCTGATGATGTACCTGGTGCGCCAGCAGAACTGGCTGACCATCCTCGCCAACGTGGTGAGCGCCAGCGCGATCGGCCTGCTGCTTTACTGGAGCGTGCAGGATTATCGCGCGGGCATCCTCGGCACGCCCGGCCTTGTCATGCAGTTGTATGTCAGCGCGGGCTTCATGTTCAACCCGGCGGTGCAACTCAGCGATATCCTCGCCGACGTGCAACGCGTCAGCGTGGTGCTGCGGCGCATCTTCGATATCGTTGAGGCCGATCCTGAACCGGTGGACCGCCCGGACGCCGCCGCTATTGCCGACGCCCGCGGCGACGTCGCCTTCCACGGCGTCACCTTCGCCTATCCCGGCGACGAAACGCCAACCCTGACCGACGTCACTTTCGCCGTGCCCGCCGGCAAACAGGTGGCAGTGATGGGCCCCAGCGGCGCGGGTAAGAGCACGCTGCTCTACCTGCTGATGCGCTTCTACGACCCGGACGCCGGCACGGTGACGCTGGATGACCGCGATCTGCGCGACGTCCAACTGCTCTGCCTGCGCGACCGCATCACGCTGGTGATGCAGGAGCCGGTTATCTTCAGCGGCACGGTGGCGGAGAATATCCGCTACGGCCATCTGGATGCCCCGGACACGCTGGTGCGCGAGGCCGCGCGCAACGCCGACCTGCACGAATTCATCCTGACGCTGCCCGACGGCTACGAGACGGTGGTCGGCGAACGCGGCATGAGCCTCTCGGGCGGACAGCGCCAGCGCCTCGCTCTTGCCGCCAGCCTGCTTAGCCGGCCCTCCGTGCTGCTGCTCGATGACACCACCAGCGCGCTGGACCCGGAGACGGAAGCGCGCGTGCGCAAGACGCTCAACCGTATCATGGCCGGTAAAACCTGCTTCGTCGTCACCCATCGCGTCTCGACCGCCCTCGCCAGCGACCTGGTGCTGGTGCTGGAAGACGGCCGCGTCACCCAGTTCGGCGCCCCCCACGCGCTGCTGGAACGGGAAGGCCTTTTCCGCCGCGTCTACGAACAACAAACCCGCGAAAGCGCCGACCTGGCTTCGTCATAACGTCGCCACGACCTCTCCCGGATTCCGCCAACCCGAGGGATAATGTAAGAGGTATAGTTCGATTTTTCGATGCACCCCATCTGCCAGGATTGGGAGAGGGGGGCAGGGGGGTGAGGGCCGAACGTGGAAGCGAGAGGCCTGATGGGTATACTCGTCATATCACCGAATAGATAGTCGGGTGTGGGGAGGCATAACATGCGGACCTGGCATCTCATAACGATCATCGCCATCGGCATCGTCGTCGCGCTCATCTGGGCCGGCGCGCGCGAGGAACGCGTTACCGTGCCCAAAGGCGCGCTTGCGGACATGCGAGGCAATGCCGTGACGCTGCAGGAGTTCCGCGGCAAAGTCGTGCTCCTCGACTTCTGGGCTAGCTGGTGCGGCCCCTGCCGTCAGGCGATGCCCCACACCGAGGACTTCAGCGCGTCACCCGAGGCGAAAGCCGGCGACCTGGTGGTGCTGGCGGTGAACGTCAATGAGACGAAAGCCGAAGCCGAACGCTTTATCAAAGAGAATGGCTACACCATGCGCGTGCTGCTGGATAGTCAAGGCCAACTGGCTGACTCGTTTAACGTGAAGGGCATCCCCACCTTCGTCATCCTCGGTCGCGACGGCAAGGTGCGCTACCAGCAGTCCGGCCTGGACGAGCACGGGCTGGACGCGGCGGTGAAA
>JAKIYB010000026.1:17379-17676 GCA_022708765.1 Armatimonadota bacterium
CCGCCGGCGCATGCCCGGCCCATTTTTCGGGAATATCCTGTTTGGACGGCCGGTTGGCGGCGCCCCTACACAGCCGCCGGCTTCCCATGATACAATATGTTTGTCGGCGGGAAGAGGAGAATGCATCTTCGCCGGCGAAACGTGCTGAACAAACCGTCTTCACGAAGAGAGAACGCTATGACCTATCGCTTGATGCTACTGCTGCTGGTCTTCGGACTGGTCTTCGCGCTCCCGGCTTCCGCCCAGTGGTCCTTCTCGGATGATGAAGAGAAGAAGCCGCCTACCACCACCACCACG
>JAKIYB010000270.1 GCA_022708765.1 Armatimonadota bacterium
TTGCCCTGCTCCACTGCGAGACGACCGGATGTATAGTGCAGCACTCCCGCGCGAGGATGATCACCTTGCAGCACGTGCAGGCGTGCCAGCGCTCCAGCGATCGCGCCTGGCCCCAGCAGTGGTCCTAACTCCGCGAGGTTAAGCGCCGTCTCCAGGTGATGCGGATCGCGCTCGAGCGCCGCCAGGTAATCGTCAACCGCCAGCGATTCCTCGCCCTGGTGTTCGTGGATGACGCCGCGAGTGTAGTAGTTCACCGCGATGTCCGGCTCGGTGGCGATGGCTTCCTCGATGGTCGCGAGTGCTTCATCGAAACACCCCAGGGCGTCAAGTGTGCTGGCGCGGTTGTGCAGCAGGTTCGGTGTCACCCCTTCCACCCGCTCCAACTCCGCCCACTTATTCATCGCCTCGTGGTGACGACCCAGATAGGAGAGACAGGCGCCGTGCAGGCGCAGGATGTCGGGGTCTTCGGGGTAGTCGGCAAAGAGCGGTGTCGCCACCGTCAACGCGTCGGGATACCGGCCAAGGTCGCAGAGGCCGACTGCCAGCGCGTAGCGGTTGTCGGCATCGCTGGGATCGAGCGCCAGCGCCTCTTCGCGCGCCGGCACCGCCTGCGCCAGCCGCCCCAGGTGCTCCAGCGCTTCGCCGCGCACCGCGTGCGCCATGGCGTCGCTCGGTGCGGCGGTCAGCGCGCGCTCAGAGCAGATGAGGGCGTCCTGATACTGTTCCATGACGCAGAGATGGCGAGCGGCATCAACTTGAATATCCACGTCATCAGGCTGCGCTTCGGCGGCGGCCACAAGCTGCTCGACGGCTTCATCCACGCGGCCAAGTTGTCCCAATGCAACCCCGCGGAAGAGAAGCAGCCAGGCGTGACGAGGCTCTAGCCGTCGCGCGCGATCCAAGATCTTCAGCGCGTCGGCCGGTTTCTGGTCCTGCAGCAGCGCTTCCGCCTCGGTTAATAATAGTTCGATATCGTCGTCGGTAGGGAACATCTCCTGCCTCGTGGGGCGATCCGGTTACGGTTCGCGGGTTTTGATCACCACGTTAATCTTTCCCTGCAACTCCGCCTTGAAACAGCGCGCGTCGGCATCCGTGCCGATCACCGCTCCGTAATGCATCGGGATGGCGATTTTCGGCGCGATGTCGCTCGCCGCCAATACTGCTTCCGTCGCCGTCATGGTGTATTTTCCGCCGATAGGCAGCAGCGCGATATCGGCTGTGATCTTCTTCATCTCCGGGATGCGGTCAGTGTCGCCGGCGTGGTAAATGCGGACGCCTTCGACCGTCACAATGTAGCCCACCCAGCCGTTGGCTTTCGGGTGGAACGGCTTATCAATGTTATATGCGGGTACGGTCTCCACCGTCACCGTGCCGAGGGCGAACTTCTCGCCGGCCTTGATGACGCGTTTGGCGCCGGGCAATGGTTTCAGCGTGTCTTCAGTGCCCACCAGGATGGTCTTTGGCCCGATGATTTTCGCCAGGTCGTCCGGAGAGCAGTGGTCGCGATGCGGATGGGTGAGCAGGATCAGATCGGCGACGGGACCCTTCTCAATCTGGAAGGGATCGAGGTAAATCGTGGTAGTCCCGCTGATACGAAACGAATCGTGACCAAGCCAGTGCAGGCGCTCCAGCATCGTTTCTACCCCCGTGACGCCCAGCAGGAAGACGGCGATGACGCCGCTCTGAGCAGCAATGCGCCGAATCGTGCCATCGTTCCCTCCCGCGTTGGAATGGTGTCTCCATTATACGTCGCCCGGCCTGTTCCAGGGAAGAGACCGGCGCGAATAACGAGGCATTCGGGGGGATTTATACGACCGTTGGCGCGAAGCGCAAGCCGTAGTACAGTGAATCACGCAGCGCTTCCAGGCTGGCGACGATGATGTTCTCATGCACGCCCACCGTGCTCCAGGTGTTGCCATCGGCGTCGGTGCTCTCTACCAGTACGCGCACGCGGGCGGCGGTACCGGCGCGCACGTTCACCACGCGCACCTTGAAGTCGGTGAGGCGGATGCCGCGCAATTCCGGGAAGTGTGGTTCCAGCGCTTTGCGCAGCGCGCTGTCCAGCGCATGGACCGGACCGTCGCCGGACGCCACCGTGTGTTCTTCTTTGTCGCCGATGTTCACCCGCACAATCGCTTCGGAGAGCGCCAACGGCGAGGAAGTTTGGCCGATGATGCCGTCGGAAAGGCTGCACTCGGCGGTGACGCGCGCTCCCACGATGACGCGGAAATCGGTGATGTCGAAGGGGGGAGCGAACTGCTGCAGGCCACGGCGCAATAGCAGTTCGAAGGAAGCCTCGGCCGCCTCAAATTCATACCCCTCATGCTCCGCTTCTTTGAGCTGCGCGAGGAGTTCACGAGTGGCGTCCGATTTCTTCTCCAGTGTGATGCCCAGCCGCGCGGCGCGATCCACGATGGAGGAGCCGCCGGCCTGGTCAGAGACCACAAGCTGGGTGGCGTTGCCCACCAATGCCGGGTCAATATGCTCATAACTGCGCTTCAGCTTCAGCACGGAGTCAATATGTACGCCGCCCTTGTGCGAGAAGGCGACCATGCCGACGAATGCCTCGCGAGAAGGCGGGGTCATATTCGCCACCTCCGCGACAAAATGCGCGGCGGTGTAGAGGTGCGCCAATCCGCCTTCCGGCAGCCCGGCGAAGCCCATTTTTAACTCGAGGTTGGGGATGATGGAGCAAAGGTTGGCGTTGCCGCAGCGTTCGCCATACCCGTTCATCGTCCCCTGCACCATGCGCGCGCCATCCTCTACCGCGGCCAGGCTGTTCGCCACCGCCAGTTCGCTATCGTTATGCGCGTGGATGCCCAGCGGAGTGCTGACGGCCGCTTTCGCCGCGCGCACGGCGTCCCGTACCTGCCCGGGCAGCGTCCCGCCGTTGGTATCGCAAAGGACAATCCAGGCGGCGCCGCCGCGCTCCGCCGCCTGCAGCGTGCGCAGCGCGTAGTCCGGGTTTGCCGTATAACCGTCGAAGAAGTGCTCGGCATCGTAGATCACCTCCACGCCTTGACCGCACAGGTAGGCGACGGAGTCCTCGATCATCCTCAGGTTCTCTTCCAGCGTGATGCGCAGCGCGTGGGTGACGTGCAGATCCCACGACTTGCCGAAGATGGCGACGGCGGGTACGCCGCAGGCGAGGAGTTGCTGGAGTTGCTCGTCGTCACGGGCGGGCTTGCCGGCGCGGCAGGTGGAGCCAAAGGCGACGAGTTTCGCATGCCGCAACGGGGTTTCGCGCATTGCCTCGAAGAAACCCAGGTCGCGTGTGTTCGACGGCGACGGCCAACCGCCCTCGATGTAGTCCAGGCCCAATGCGTCCAGGTGCTGCGCGATGCGCACCTTATCATTTACGGAAAACTGCACGCCGACGGCCTGCGAGCCGTCGCGCAGCGTAGTGTCATACAGCAGCACCTTCTCCATCGTTATAGCCCTTTCCGGCGCGCCCGCGGCGCCACCGTACCTCTGGGAACAGAAACCCCCTCCCGGCATCCGGGAGGGGGTACGGAAAACAGGACATCCCGGATGCGGCTATGGCTCCCAGGTAATGTCAATAATCGCCAGGCTCTGCGCGCTGCCCATTGGTGTCTCCATTAGCTTAGTTGCGCATTAAGTATAGGGATGCCGGTGGACGGCGTCAAGTGCGCGAAGCCGCGCATCCGTCCGTCATCCCTGCTTCCGCGCCATCGCCCGTTTCGCCGCGGCGACGATATCCTTTGCCGTCAGGCCGTATTTCTCCAGCAGTTCCTCCGGGGTGCCGGATTCGGCATAGCGGTTGCCCATGTTGACGAACTCGACGGGCGCGGGCGTGTCGGCGGCGATGGTCATCGCCACCAGGCTGCCGAGGCCGCCATGGGCGATGTGCTCTTCCGCCACCACCAGCGCGCCGGTCTGCCGCGCGGCGTTGCGCACCGCATCGTCGTCCAGCGGTTTCACGCTGGCCATATTGATCACGCGGGCGCTGATGCCCTGCGCGGCCAGCGTCTCGGCTGCCTCCAGCGCGGCGCCGGTCATCAGCCCGCACGCGATGATAGTCACGTCTTTGCCGTCGCGCACGGTGTCCGCTTTGCCGATGGTGAAGACTTCCTTGCCCTCCGGGTATACGAT
Source organism: Armatimonadota bacterium (assembly GCA_022708765.1). Lineage (GTDB taxonomy): Bacteria > Armatimonadota > Hebobacteria > CAIYQO01 > CAIYQO01 > JAKIYB01. The sequence goes on from JAKIYB010000270.1 coordinate 4,114, forward strand.
AGGCGCCTTCGGACGGCCGGCGCGGATATACACCGGGCCATGATGATGCGCGGCGGCGCGTACGGCGGCGCGCATCTCGTGCTCATCGGCGGGCACCAGCACCACAAAGCCGTTCAGCGCGCAAGCCAGCGCCACGTCCTCGATGCCCTGCTGCGACACGCCGTCTTCGCCGATGCTGATGCCGGCGTGCGTGCCGCAGAACTTCGCGTTCTCCCCCTGGTACGCCACCGCCATACGAAGCTGATCAAAACCTTTGCAGATGAGGAATGAGGCGAAGCTGGAGGCAAACGGGATCTTCCCGCAGGAGGCCAGGCCGGAGGCCACGCCCACCATGTTCGCTTCGCTGATGCCCATATTGAAAAAGCGTTCGGGGAACTTGTCGCCGAACTTTTTGCTCATCGTTGACTTGGACAGGTCGGCATCCAGCACCACCAGCTCAGGCATTTCCGCCCCGAGCGCGGCGAGGGCTTCCCCGTACGCTTCACGCGTTGCTTTACCAAGTTGCATGTTGTACCCCTTGAGAAGGTGAAGAGGTGAAAAGGTGAAGGGGTGATCTTCACGCTTAACCAGCTTTACGCTCTATCTCTTTCTGGTGTTTTCCCTCATCAACCCTGATATTGCTTTGAACGTAGCACCCAGGAATCCGGGTGTGAAATCATACCGACTATGGTGCGGAGCACGCCATCGTAAGCCTGTGATAAATCGACGCGGACATCCTGTGGCAGATACGCACAGGCACTACCAAATTCCAGCCACACTTGCGTTTCTGCGGCTTCCGCTTCGACATCGCTGAGTTTCGCGATAAACGCGGCTTCGTAACGGCGCTTATGCCAGGCTTCGGCGAGATTGGCGCAAACCGAGCGCGATGAACGGCGAATCTGATCGGTGAGCGAATACATCTCCTCCCTGGGGAACTGCTTCGAGAGATGAAAGACGCGCATCGCAATCGCGAACGCCCGCTGGTATACCTCCAATTCCTTGTGTGTGGTGATCTTGTCAGCCATCGAAATCGCCTTCCTGGTGATTCACCCCTTCACCCCTTCATCCCTACGCCAACTCACATACCGCCGCCGCGCACTCCTCCAGCGTCGGCGCTTTGCCGTGCCATTCGTTGTTGCCGGCCATGAAGGAGACGCCTTCGCCCTTCACGGTGTGGGCGATGATGCAGACGGGCTTGCCGGTGACGGTCTTTGCTTCGGCGAAGGCGGTCAGGATGGCTGCAATATCGTGGCCGTCTACTTCGATGACGTGCCAGCCGAAGGCGGTCCATTTATCAGGTACCGGTTCCCAGTTCAGAATCTCGCAGATGGGGCCGTCGAGCTGGCATTTGTTGTAGTCGAGGATGCAGACCAGGTTGTCCAGCTTGCGCGCGGCCGCGCTCATTGCCGCCTCCCAGACCTGGCCCTCTTCGGCTTCGCCGTCGCCGACCATTACGTAGGTGCGGTAGTCCGCGCCGTCGAGCTTCGCAGCCAGCGCCAGCCCGATACCGACTGAGAGACCCTGGCCCAGCGAACCGGTGGAGGCTTCCATGATGGGCATGTCCGCCTTGGAGGGGTGGCCCTGCAGCGGGCTGCCTAGCTTGCGCAGGGTGAGGAGTTCCTCTACCGGGAAGTACCCGGCTTCCGCCAGCGCCGCGTAGAGGATGGGCACTGCGTGCCCCTTGCTCATAATGAAGCGGTCGCGATTCGGATCGTGCGGCGCCGCCGGATCATGGCGCAGCACGTCGCCGAAATACAGCGCGGTGATGAGTTCGGTCGCGGACAGCGACCCGCCGGGATGTCCCGACTTCGCCGCGGTAATCATGCGTACCACGTGGCAGCGCAGCCGCTTTGCCAGGCAGCGCAACTCGTCAAGTGAACGGGCTGGTGATTGCACGGACATGGAGTGAACGTCTCCTTACACAGGTGAGCACCCGGCGTACCGTGATGCCGGGGGAAGTATAGCAAAAAATTCGGCACAGCGGTAGTCCGCTCGCCCCCGCCAACCCGTGCTCGTGCTCATACTCGTAACTCCCATCCCACGGCGGGCGAGATGCTGGAGGGCGAGACTCCCTCCACCCCTTGACGGCACATCTGTCCAAAATAGGATGCCCTCTTTCCGCTTCCGGTGTCTTTCCCCTCTCCCAGCCAGGATGGCGGCCGGGGGAGGGGTGGCCGGCAGGCTGGGGAGGGGTGCGCGCCGGCAGGGACGTGCTGACGGCTGGATGCCCCCCCCATCCCACCAATTGAACGGGACTCAAAGCATATTTGAGACAGAGATGCCTTGACAGGCAAACAAAATTGTGCTATACTGCCGCCCAATAC
>JAKIYB010000271.1 GCA_022708765.1 Armatimonadota bacterium
GGGGATTTTCAGCAATAGGTAGAGCGGGCCGGCGGCCTCGGTGGGGATGGGGTAGACCAGCGTTGCCCCGCCGGCGGGAACAGCGGCGTTCTCCAGCGCGATGGTCGTCAATGCGGTGCTGGCAGTCAGTGTGTAGGTCACCGTGCCCATCGCCGCGTTATCCTGCGCCAGCACCACCTGATAGGCGCCCGCCTCGACGTTCGGAAGGTACAGCACCTTTTCGCCCAGGTCGTTGCGCACGCTGCCAAGCGTCACCGCTTCGGCGCCCGTCGCGCGTAGCTCCAGCGTCAGCGCGCTGGCGACGGCGGCGGTCACCCGGTAGCGCAGCTCCAGCGGGCCGGCGGCATCCAGCGTCAGGTCGTAGGTGAGCACGTCGCCGTAAGCCAGCGTCCCCTGTGTCGTCTCACCTAACATCAGTGGCGCGGGCGCTTGCCGCGCGCGTCCTACCGATGAACCCGGCGACAGCAGCGCGCAGCAGATCAGCAGTCCGGCAACGAATGCAATAGCGGTACGGCGACTGATGGCCCCCATGGCAACACCCCTCTGACAAAAAGACTACGCTTTATCTTCCCGCGAGGAAGCGACGTGCCCTGTGCGGGCTGCGGCGCAAGACCGGGCGGTGTACCGGGAAGTGAACAAAACCCGCGTCCCGGTGTCTATTCAGGAAACCCTTGATTGGAGATTACCATGCGCACCCTCGCTCTGCTGCTCTTCGCGCTTATCGGCGGCCTGGCCCTCGCCCAGGCGCCAGCCCTGCGCCTGCCGGCGCTCTTCGCTGACGGCATGGTGTTGCAGCGGGAGAAGCCGTCGGCGGTGTGGGGATGGGCGGAGCCGGGCGCGGCGGTGACCGTCACCCTCGCCGGGCAGTCCCGCGCGACGACCGCAGGAAAAGACGGCGCCTGGCGCGTGACGCTGAAACCGCTGAAGGCCGGCGGTCCGCATGAACTGATGGTGGCATCGAAGGATCAGGCGATTACCCGTGCCAACATTCTTTCCGGCGATGTCTGGGTATGCTCCGGACAGTCGAATATGGAGATGAGCGTGGGCGGGGTGCTGAATGCGAAAGAGGAGATCGCCGCCGCGACGGATGACCGCATCCGCGTCTTTGTGGTGCCGCACACCCTCGCCGACAGCCCGCGGGCGGATGTGAAAGGCAGGTGGATCGTCTGCTCGCCGAGGACGGCGGGGGGTGTCTCCGCCGCCGCCTACTTCTTCGCCCGCGAGATTCGCCGTCAGGTGGACGTGCCCATCGGCCTCATCCAGAGCTGCTGGAGCGGCACCCCCGCCGAGAGCTGGACGCCGATGGCGATGCTGACCGGCATTCCGGCGCTGGCGCCCACGCTAGCCCGGCGCTTCACTGATAAAGCCGTTTTCGCTGAAGCCGACGCGAAGTTCAAGACATTCTACGCGCGGTGGGAACAGGAGCACCACGCGGTAGATACCGGCAACGCCGGCGAAGCACTCGGTTGGGCGAAGCCCGGCTTCGACGACAGCGGCTGGATACCGATGCGCGCGCCGGTCTCCTGGGAGCGCAACGAGCCCGCTTACTACATGAACGGCGCCATGTGGCATCGCCGCGCGGTGGATATTCCCGCCGCGTGGGCCGGGCGCGCGCTGGCGCTGAAGCTGGGCAAAATCGGCGATGTGGATACCACGTATTTCAACGGCGCGCGGGTCGGCACTACCGGCGCGCATGACCCGAAAGCGAATCAGCAAATGCGCGTCTATACCGTTCCCGCCGCGCTGGTGAAAGCCGGCCGCGCGGTGATTGCCGTGCGCGTTTTCAACCGCTGGGGTGAGGGCGGATTCATGGGGCCCGCCGACCAGTTCTCGCTGGCGCCCGCTGATCTCGCCGACGCCGCGCCCATCAGCCTCGCCGGCGAGTGGCGCAACGCCATCGAGCACCAGGTGGACGATGTGGCATCTCCGCATGGACCGATTCCACCGGACAGCGCATGGTCGCCGGGCAAGCTCTTCGACGGCATGATCGCCCCACTCACGTCGTACCCCATCAAGGGCGCCATCTGGTACCAGGGAGAATCGAACGGCGGCTACGGCTACCAGTATCGCACGCTCTTTCCAGCGATGATCACCGGCTGGCGGAAAGCCTGGGGCCAGGGTGACTTCCCCTTCTACTACGTGCAGCTTGCCAACTGGCTGCACCGCCAGGTGGTGCCGGGCGAGTGCGTCTGGGCGGAGCTGCGCGAGGCGCAGACGCTGACGCTGGCGCTGCGCAATACCGGCATGGCGGTGGCGATTGACATCGGCGACGGCAACGACATCCACCCGAAGAACAAGCAGGAGGTGGGCCGCCGCCTGGCGCTGTGGGCGCTGGCGAAGGATTACGGGAAGAAGGTGGTCTTCTCCGGTCCCCTCTACACGAAGATGCGCGCCAAAGGGGGCACCATCGTGCTGTCCTTCGCCCACGCCGACGGCCTGACCAGCCGCGATGGCAGGCCGCTGGCCGGCTTCGCCGTCGCCGGCGCCGACCGCAAATTCGTCTGGGCGGAGGCGAAGATCGTCGGCAAGACGGTGGTCGTCTCCAGCCTCGCCGTGGCAAAACCCGTCGCCGTCCGCTACGGCTGGCACTACAATCCTGACTGCACGCTCATCAACGGCGCCGGCTTGCCGGCGTCTCCCTTCCGCACGGATGCCTGGCCGGGGCTGTCGGCGGGGGTGGAGTAACGCTATTTGATCACCACCCACATCCCCACGATGCCTGCCACCTGGAGGGCGGTGACCGCCTGCCAGAGGAGGAGGACGGCGAGGAAGGTCAGGCTGTGGCGGAGTTCGTCGGTGAGGGGGCGGAGGTTGACCGTCTCCGGTGGGGTGGGGTCGAAGAGGGCGAGATTGGGGAAAAAGCGCGGCACGCGCGCCACATACTCGTGGAAGACTTCGCCAAAGAGGTTGGCGAGGGTGCGTTCCTCGTGGCGCACGGTGGTGCGGTACTGCACGGTGAAGTAAGCGAGCACCAGCGCCAGCACCAGCGGGTTGCCGGTGATGACGGCGAAGCCGAGGCCGAGGAGAAAACTGCCGGCGTAGAGCGGGTTGCGCGTGATACTGTAGGGGCCGGCGGTCTGCAGCGCGCTGTCTTTGCGGCCGCCGATATAGAGAGTGCTCCACAGGCGGATGAGCATGCCGATCACTACCAGCGCGTAGGCGACGGCGTCCAGCGCGAACTGGATGGCGGGCAGCACGCGGATGTCCCACAGGCGGACATAGAGCACGGCGGGCAGCAGGAGGAGGAAGAGCAGGAGGCCGATGCGCGCGCGATGGCGCACGATGAACGGCCCGGTCTTCTTTGGCGTCTCGATATCCGGTGGTGTGCTCATGCTCCCCTGATTCGCCGTGCGGACGGTAACTCCTGTCAGCGGAGCGGCGTCCGGTTACGAAAGATCAAACAATAGTGATGATGATAGTTCGGCACGAAGGTGCGGGGGTAGCCCCAGATGCCCAGCGGCTTGGTATTCTGGCACCAGACGCGCTCACCCTGGAAGAGGAGGTCATCGGAGAGCTGTCGCGCCAGTTCCCAGGCGAGGGGCACCACCTCGCCGTCGGGGGCGCGGTAGTTCTGGATGACGATGGTGAGGTAGGCGTCCGGTTTCAGCAGGCGCGCCACCCCGCGGTAGACATCGCCCAGCGCCTTTAAGAAGGCGCCCAGGTCGTGGAGGTTGCCCAGGTCGCGCGGGTCGGCGGAATAGACCTCGTCCAGCCCCTGGTCGGCGCGCTGTTTTTGCTTCGAGTAAACGCCGCCGCGACTGGTGTGCAGCATGGCGCCGTAGGGCGGCGAACTGATGGAGTAGTCGAACAGCGGCAGGTCGTCGGCGAAAGGCAACTCTCCCAACTCCCCGCGGTGGGGCGCCCAGAAGGCGGGATCGGCCAGCGCCGCCGCGTCGCCCGTCAGGCAGACCTGTTCCTCCGCGCGCACCCTGGCGATGCCGGCGTAGCGCTCGGACAGCTCCACCCCCACCCCGCGCCGCCCTTCCTCGGCGCAGGCCACCAGCGTGGCGCCGGAGCCGGCGAAGGGGTCCAGCACCCACCCGCCCGCCTTCGTGAAGAAGCGCAGAAACTCCGCCGCCATCTCCTCCGGATAACGCGCGGGGTGGAGCTCCGTCCCCTTGTTGCGGTGATAGCGCGGCGAATCGCAGACGAACCACGTCCGCGTGAACTTGATCCAGGCGGTGCCGTCCAGGTCGTTGAGCTGATTCTTCGGATGGTGCTTGCCCATGCTGCCTCTCAACACGTTCCGTGTATCACCCCGCGCGACGTGCAACATCGCAAAATGCGGGGTGATACCGCCGGGTGGGCTGAGCACGGAGTTGCCGATTGAAAATTGAAAATTGCCGATGGAATATTCGTCATTCCGTCCCCCTTCCGCCTGATATAGAACACGAGCGGCAGTATAGCACACCTTTGTTCTGGTGTCAAGACATATCCGTCAAAAGTATGCTTTGAGTCCCGTTCAATTGGTGGGATGGGGGTGCATCCAGCCGTCCGCGCGTCCCTGCCGGCGCTCACCCCTCCCCGGCCTAAAGGCCACCCCTCCCCCGGCCGCCATCCTGGCTGGGAGAGGGGAAACGGCACAGGGGACGAATGGTAGGCTTCCTATTTTAGACAGATGTGGTGTCAAGAGGGGGTGGTTCAACGTGGGGAAGGGGAACCGCAGATTTTTCGGATGGGCGCAGATGGCAGAGTGCGATAGCCACGTCCAGGGTGGAGATGCGGGCGCCACTCCGCTGCGCTGCGTGGCGCACTACCAACAACCGGGTGCATGGGTGAGGGCATGAATCTGTTGCCACTCACGGCAGCGTCACCTCCTGCACCCAGCTCTTCTTGTCGACAACCAGTTCCGTCCAGGGGACGAGTTCCTGCTTGTCGCGTTCGACGCGGTAGGCGAGGGGGGCGCCGGGGGTGGCGGGGAGGGGATAGTAGCCGCTGACGGGGTAGCAGCGCACCTCTTTATCACCCGCGCGCACCACGACGACGGCGTTGTCCACCGCGCCGGCGGCATCGCGAAGGCGGAGATAGACGCCATCCGGGCGGGTGACGACGAAGGCGAGGGGAGCGTTGGCGGCGGCGTCCGCTTCGGCGGGGGCGAGGGTGAAGTAAGCGAAGGAGCCTTGAAACCCGCGCACGAATGGCCCGCTGCCGCGCAGGGCGCGGTCCACCGCCAGGCGGAAGCCGCAGGGGCCGGCGGGCACGCGCAGGATGAAGGTGCCATCGGTGGCCACCGGAGCTTCGCAGGACTGGCTACCCGTGGACAGGTTCATGCCATTGTATCCCTTGTCGTAGGTGGCGATGATTGCCAGCGGCGGCGCGCCTATAGCCGCGCCGGTGGCGGCGTCGGTGACTTTACCGGTGACGGTGATCATCGGGCGCAGGCTGATACGGTAGTCCTGCGGGCGCGGCGATGGTTTGGCGGAGGGGCCGTTACGGTCGCCGGCGATTTTCACCCAGCCCAGGCCATAGCCGGGCGCTTCGGCGCGGGCGATCATCTCGTCAATGGCGGGCACGCCGGGGAAGCGGTATTTGCCCTCCGCATCGCTGACCGCCACCATCAGGTACAACGGCTGGCGGTTGAAGGCGCCTGGGCGGGGCACCAGCGAGATCCGCGCGCCGCGCAGGGGCTTGCCGGTGGCGGCGTCCGTCACCGTGCCCTGCAGCGGGGTAGTCTCCACCAGCGTGATGGCGCGTTCGGTCAGGCGCTCGGGCGGCAGGTTGAAGTTCAGGCTGCCGTCGCCCACCAGCAGGACGTCATCCTGCTTCGCAAAGACCGCGACGGAGAAGATGCCGCCTTTGTCACGGGGGTTCGGACGCACCACCCCGCGCAGGGTGAAGCGGCCGTCTTTGTCGGTGACGGCGCAGAGCGCGGGGGTGGCGATGTTGGCGGGCGCGTAGTTGAAGCGGCTGGGCGGGGTGAAGCCGCCACCGCCGGAGGTGACCACCTTCACCTCGGCGCCGGCCACCGGCTGCTTGTCCGGTCCCACTACGAGGCCGGTGATGGCGTAATCTGGGCGCAGGGTGATGGTCGCCGGCGTCTCCTGACGGCGCGGTGCGGGTCGTCCACTGTCGTCGCCGACCAGGTGCACCAGCACCAGTGCGTACCCCGGCGCGTCAATGAGCGCATACGCCAGTGGGAAACCGGCCCGGGGTTCATGGGCAAAGGTGAGCGTCGTCGCCACGCGCCCCTGCTCGTCGGTGGAGAGCTGGCGGTCTTCACGCAGCGAGCCGTCCTCTTCATTGAGCAGGCGCACCAGCACGGCTACTTTTACTGCCGGCGTGCCGTCCGGTTTCAGCACCGTCGTCGCAAAGGGCACCGCCACCTCGGCTCCCGCCCGCAGGAGCAGCGCCAACCCGAACACCCAGCAGCAGATCCACCGCGCCATGGTAACCTCCCGTTGCGTCCGCCCTC
>JAKIYB010000272.1 GCA_022708765.1 Armatimonadota bacterium
CTGATGACCCCGGTTGACACCTGCCCGGTGCGATGCATCCATGATCCATAACAGACATGCCGCTTGCATCGGGCAGGAAATTTAGTTGTCTACGTGGTCCTGTACAGTTCGATAAAGAAATGAGCCTCGCTTCCAACCACCGACCATTAAAGATTCAGCAACGGAGAACAGTTTACAAGCATCGTAACCAAGACTAGCATCGTGATGCCCGTAATATGTATATCGATTAGCATGCCGGCGCTGGAACGAGCGTGGCAATCTTGCTGTGAAAAAACACGCGCGGTATCCGGTGATGGGAGATCGATCCAACGCGCATGCACCCACGTACCAATTTCCAGTATCCCAAGGATCACGACTACGGCGAGTAGAATCCAGTGCATCATCATCTCATGCCCCCAACGCTCGCACACTCAGCACGCTGACAGGGAACTCCCAGATCGCGCGTCCATGAAGAGAGCGTCTTCTTATTGTCAATGATCGCAACACGCCCTGTCAACAAACAAGTGCTCTCTCACATTGAGACGAGAGTGGTCGTCACGCAAGAGAACTGCGCCATCTCACTACAGCAGCACCAGTATCGTTTAGCATGCGCACATACGCCTGACTCGTACATGGGTATATTCAGTGTAGGTACCGCTCTAGCGATACAGCGGTCACAGAGAGCAGGAGTGAACTGATGGCTGATGCGACATTCTCGGTCGAAGCCCATTCACTGACGACAGCCCGTGTAGACGTTAAGGCGCGAAACTTCATCTTCACCATCGATGAGCCGCCTGACCTCGGTGGTAGTGACATGGGACCGAATCCCGTGGAATACATCCTGGGGGGACTCGCCGGCTGTCTGAATGTCATGGGGCACCTGATTGCCCAGGAGATGGGGCTTACGATTTCGTCGATGACGATTCATATCGAAGGGCGACTCGACCCTATGAGTTTACTGGGTAAGGCACCCGGGGTGCGACCAGGGTTTCAGGATATCCGTGCGCGGTATGAGCTCGTTACCAATGCGACTTCTGAACAACTTGAGGAATGGCGCAACACGGTGGAAGCCCGCTGTCCGGTGAGTGACAATCTCAGCAATACGACACCGGTCCATATTACGTGGACGACGCAGTAAGCAGTTAGCGTGCCACCGGTAAAGTCACGGTGATGGTGGTGCCGGTCTCAGGTGCACTCTCGGCCCATACGCGTCCTCCGTGTGCCTCGATTAAGAGCCGCGTCATATAAAGACCCAGCCCCACGCCCTGGCGCGTGCTCTGCGGAGCGGTGCCGGTCGTCTCGTACTTATCAAAAATATGGGGCAGGACGTCAGGAGAAATGACCGGGCCGCTGTTGTGGATACGCACCAGCACTTCCCCCTCCTGCTCCTCACCGGTCACCGTAATCGGCGTGCGTGGTGGCGCATATTTCAGTGCGTTGTCCAGGATGTTCGAGAACGCCAACTTCGAGTATTCTGGATCAACCTGCACCTGCACCTTGGGGAGTGCGCGGTGAATCCGGCCTTCCACCCCAGGATGGTACACTTCCAGTTCGGCGACCAGGTCACCCAGTAGCGCAGATAGCCACACGCGCTGATATGTGAGCTGCAGCCGACCTTCCTCCAGCCGCCCCATGGTCAGCAGCGTCAATACCAGGCGCGACAAGGCGTCGGCGCTTCGGTTGATGGACTCGACGATCTCTGTCTGTATCTCTGGTTCCACGTCAGGTTCCCGGAGGAGCGCCGCGCCGGTCTTGATGGCACTGGCTGGGTTGCGCAGTTCATGTGCGGCAAAGGCGACGAACTCATTGCGCAACTGATCGGTCGCGCGCAGGGCGGCAGCCTCCGTTTGCTGTCGACCTAACCGTGTGAGGAGCACGAATCCTATGATCACCAGCGTAAGTACTGAGAGATTCGTGATGAGTAAGACCAGATCGCTCACCTGGCTTTGCTCGCGCTCACTCCGAAATATCTCTTCCAGGTCGGCGGTATGCAACGCTCCCAGGGCATCCAGCCGTGAGACCACGGCTTCCGCCTGTCGCTGCACGTTTTGCACCTGGCCAACAGTCGGGTCTGCCGGTAACGCCAACGTCATTGCCACAAACGTGTCGTATTCGGCGAGGATCTGTCGCTGCAACGCACGACTCTCGACGCGGGGAAACATCTCGGGGTCGGCAAACTGCGCACGGAACTCCGCCGCACCGGCGCCAATGGCAGCGGGGTCCAAGGGGAGATAGACGCTCTGCGCGACCCGTAACCGTTGCCGGTCCAGCAAAATCGTTGCCTGGTCGACTCGTTGAAGGGTGCGAATCGCATGCAGCTCATCTTCCAATATCTGGCGATGTCTGGCTTCGATGACGAACAGCAACGCGCTCAACCCGATAATAATCACCGGGATGAGTAGAAAAACCAGGCGGACAATCAGGCTCAGTCGCGTTCTCGGCATACCGCATCGCAATCTGGATCAGTGAGGTAGAGCCCCGTCATGGTGTCGGTTCCTCCGACCCCTTGAACCCTTCCTCCTGAAACTGCTGGATGCGCTCTGCCATCGCGCGATGCTCCGACCGCTCAAATACCGAGTGCGGGAAGAAGCTCTTCACAATCCCAAGCGCCCGGTCAGTCTTGGCCATGGAGGCCGCGGCATCGAATTCACTGCCCGTCAAGGCACGGATGGCATCAATGCTCTCAGGGATGGTGATCGCTTCATTATGCACCTGGAAGGCCAGGTACACTTCCCGGTCATCGACCGCCAGGGCGTCTTCCCACACGGCGACTTCCCACATGTCGTTACGAGGTCGCCTGAGATCACGCATCAGTTCGATGACCGCGTTCAAGGCGACCAATCCGTCGCCGGCATGCACGAAGGCAATACGCGGTTCTTCCCATAACGTATGTCGTAACTCGTCCAGACTCACTGGGCGTGTCGTTTCGATCATGGCGAAATGCAAGTGACTCAAGTTATAGGGTCCGGCGCCGGCCATGGTGGTGATATCTAGGCCCGGCATCACCGTTTGCGCATCCGGTCCCTGGTGGCTGGGCACTTTGGTCTCCGGGATCGCGGTGTTAATCATCCCATTCCGATGACTTTCCCACGGGTCTGTGCCACGTCGGAGCAAGACCGCCCGCGCTCGCTTGATCCAGTCATGCCGCTGTAAGGCATGGAGTACCCGGCAGAGCGCCGTCGTATTGCACGAGACCACCCGGGCATACGGCTTGTTCAGCGCCTCCGCGTAGTTGACCTGGGCGGTGAAAGAGAGTCCGGCGAGGGCATGTTTCTCACCGCCCTGGAAGATGGCCTTCACCCCGGCCTGCTCGTAGTGCGGCTTGTTCTTTGCGCCGATGCTTTTCGGCGTGCAGTCCACCACCACGTCCACGTTCGCCAGTAGATCATCAAGGGTGCCGACCACAGGAACATTGGCTGCTTCCATGACCGAGCGTTGTTCCGGTACTGAGGCGTAGATGCCGTACCCGCGTTCGACGGCCACGCGTATGCGGTAGTCAAACGTCACATCGGCCACGCCGACAAGTGTCATATCGTCCTGATCGGCGACCGCATCAGCCACCCGCTTCCCAATAACCCCATAGCCATTCACCGCAACATGGATACTCATGGTGCTCCCCCGTGACCGTACCTGACCGGCAGAAATATACTTCAGCATCGTACCACGTGTTGTGCATACGATGATGTTGGAAAACCTGTCACCTTGCGGGGTGTGCGGCACGAGTAGGACACCCCGTGCGCCTTGATGCCGGCGCGTTTGGGCACGAGTGTGTAGATGATACCGAGGTATAGCGATGCAATCCTCGTGCTTTACACGCCATCCGACTTCGCCGGTGCTGACACCGGCTGACCTGCCGTTCCAAGTGAACGGGGTGTTGAATCCGGGTGTTGCCTGTGTTGATGGTGACATCCTGCTGTTGCTGCGCGTCGAAGATCGTCAGGGTATTGCACACTTGCGCGTCGCACGGAGTGCCAATGGGATCGACCATTGGCGGATCGCGGACCAACCGCTCCTGGAGCCTGATCTTCCCGCGTAACCCTTCGAAGAATAGAGGTGTGAAGATGCGTGGATTACGCCACTGGGGCTGCGTGAGTGGATGATCGCGTATACGGCATATTCCCGGTATGGTCCTGCCGTCGCGTTAGCTACGACGACCGACTTTGATACGGTTAGGCGTCTGGGGGGTGTTCCCATATGGTATGAGATGTAGACGGCGTTGTTGTCCACCTTAACGGGGCAAAACGAATATTAACAAAACCAGGGAACCCGCGTTCGCCGTATCGCGTCCTGAGAGATCGGAACCCTGATTCCACTCACAAAGGAGAAGTCATTACATGCGAACGCGTTCTTTACTTCCGGCGCTCATGCTGATCGTCGCGCTGGCCACAGCCACGGCGCTTTGGGCACAAGAGGCGCCCACTACGTCCGGAAAGACCGCACACAAGCAGTGTGCCATGCACGCCCAAGGCACGGCCATAGACTGTTGTCTGCAAGGCCAACCATGTTGTGAAGATGCCCGTTGCACCGATGGGCAGTGCATGCCAGGCGCCCGCACCAGCTGCGGGAAAGACATGGCCTGCTGCAAAGATCAGCAGTGCTGCGCGAAGCAGGTCGGACAGTGCGCTGACGGCCAGTGCTGCAAGGAGGACGCCTGCTGCAAAGATGGCCAGTGCCAGGATTGCGCGCAGGGCTGCTGCACGCAGACTGCAGAGGGTATGCAGTGCACCATGGCGGGACACGCCGGACACAAGCACTGCAAAACGCACGGCCAGCAGATGCAAGGTGCAGCCGTCAAGCACAGCCATCGTCAGCAATAGCTCGGATAACCACCGACACCACCACCGGGATCAGGCTGTGATACCCGGTGGTTACTACTTTTTATTGAGTCACCTGATGCCTGACAGCGATAAACATGTGCGACACGCGCAGCAACTGTTCTGACGCAAGCCATACTGAGGTGAAACCAAACCCCGATTGATCATCCAACGAACCTATCCATACTCATGGGAGGCACCCGTGCGCCGCGTTGTTGCTTGCGCGGTATGGCGATATTTGAGTATATTGATATCAGCTACCATCTGTCATACCATCGACTGTGATCGCGCCACATTCGGGGGGTTACGCTGATACGACTGAGTAGGCTTTATGGAGTATGCAATCCGGTACCCGTGGGACACGAGAGTGAAATCACATCGTCCCAAGCAGGTATTGACAACCGCAATAGGACAGTTCTGGGCATGGTCTACCCGTGCCTGTGGCATAATAACGTCAAGCCACAGCACCCCGGCACTCGCATCTCCGAGTCATGCTGACAATAACCGATTGGTTGAGCGGTCACGACAGGGCGATCACGGCGCGTTTCGACAGCTCTTCGAAGCCTATTCGCCTTTCGTCTATCGCCTCGTCTACCGTATGGTCGGTTCGCCGGATGATGCCGCCGACTTGACCCAGGATGTCTTCGTACGCGCCTATGAGCGTCTCCACACGCTCAAAGATGGCCAGGCGTTCCATGCCTGGATCACCCGCCTCGCGGTGAATGTCACCCACGATAAAGCGCGCCGCAAGCAGCTTAACACCTTGTCACTTGACGCGCCTCCGCCGGGATGTGAGGAAGGGAGCGAATGGCAGATCGCCGCGGACACCCCCGACCACGATGCGGGGATGCTTTCCGCTGAATTGGCTGCCCGAGTGCAGCAGGCCTTGCTCACCCTGTCGCCAGACCATCGCGCTGTCGTCATCCTGCATCACCTGGAAGGCATGGCGGTTGAAGAGATTGCGAACACCGTCGGTGTACCCACCGGCACGGTGAAATCAAGACTGGCCCGCGCACGCGCCGAGCTGAAGCGCAAGCTTGAAGGTTACTTCGAGGAATAAGCGTCCCGGTTCTCTGCAACGCACGGCCCGGAGATTGTCGTGTCATCCGGACCATGCGTGAGTGTCTGAGAAGCCGCTTACTGTAAACTGCGCATGACCTTAGCCAGTGTCTCACGGTCCACATCGCTCACGGCTGTGACCCGCCCCACACGACGCGTCTCGACATACGCGCTCCCAGACGGCGCCATATGACAGCCCTCGGTCATGGCACACTGGTGATGACCGGCCCCCTCAAACAACGTGAGCGTCCGCACCCCGTCGGCATAGCGCAGTACGACCATCTCCTGCTGGCAGCAGTTGCACCACTCGCGGAATGTGCCACGGGCGGCCATCCCGTCAGGGAGCCGGCGGGGGGTTACGGCCTGTCTGCCGAGGATGGTGGCAATGTCCGTGTGGGTGGCCGGCTTCATCGCCATGTCAGCATCGTTCGGGCACGGCGTGACGGTGACGGGGGCATAGGTGATGTGCTGGATCGCCATCCGGCTAACCTCACGCTGATGATCTGTCGTCACCATGCGCAACACGACACCCGTCTCCCGGTCAATACTCAGC
>JAKIYB010000273.1 GCA_022708765.1 Armatimonadota bacterium
GCCTGCGCTGGAACGTCGCGGCCTGGCGGTGCGCTGGAATGCGCTGCGGGGATATCTGGATGCGGAACGCAAGGCGGATGCCGTGCGCCTGCTGCGGACCATCATTAGCGACCCGGAGTTGTCCCCGGAGAATCGCCAGTATTGCCAGGAGTTGCTGGCGGCATTGACGAGCGAATAACCGCATTGTTACAATAGCAAGTACCATGCCCAATCCGTCTACAGCCGAGGTGCCCACAGCACGTTTTATCGCGCTGGAAGGCGTTGATGGCAGCGGAAAATCAACCCAGGCGCAGTTGCTGGCGAATTGGTACGGCGCGCGAGGCAGGGATGTAATGCTCACCCGCGAGCCGGGGGGCACCGCGCTGGGGGAACGGCTGCGGGAGATACTGCTCAATCCGGCGGTCTCCTGCGCGGATCGCACCGAACTGATGCTAATGCTCGCTGCCCGTGCCCAGCACGTCGCTGAACGCATTCGCCCCGCGCTCGCGGCGGGGCAGGTAGTGATTACCGACCGGTTTTCACTCTCGTCACTGGCGTACCAGGGGTATGGGCGCGGGTTGCCGCTGGACGAGATTCGCGCGGCGGACGCGGTGGCGACCGGCGGGCTGCGCCCAGATCTGACACTCGTCGTTGATGTTCCACTGGAGACGGCGATGGAACGGTTGGGCGCCGCGCGCGACAGAATTGAAAGCGAAGGAGCGGTCTTCCTTCGCCGGGTGATCGCGGGATACCATGCACTTGCACAAACGGATACGCGGATTCGCCTCGTAGATGGCCGGCCGTCGGCGGCGGCGATTCACCAGGCGATCATTGCCGAACTGCGCGGTACGGAGCAAGTCAACTCCGCGGAAGGAGAATCGTAATGAAACTGATCCTCGCCGTGATCCATGAGAAGGATCAACGCCACGTGCAGGATGGCCTGCTCGAACAGGGATTTCAATTCACGAATGTCGCCAGTACCGGCGGCTTCCTGCGGGAAGGGAATGTCACGCTGCTCATCGGCGTGGAAGAGGATCAGATTGACCAGGTGATTGAGGTTATCCGCGAAAGCTGCCAGACCCGCGAACAATATGTCAATGTGATGCCGCCAACCATGGAACCGGTCGGCACGGTGATCCCCAGTCCGGTGAAAGTGCTGGTGGGTGGCGCAATTATCTTCGTACTCGATGTCGCGCGCTTTGAAAAGTTTTGAAGACGTAACGAGAGCCGGACAGCGCGATGATGGATGACGCCGGCGTTCAACAGCGTGAGTTCGCGGCGATCTGCCTGTTCGGATATGCCCAGATCGCCTTTTTCCTGTTCCTGTCGCTCTGCGTGTTCATGCTCCCACAAGGCCTGCGGGCCAACCATGGCTTTTCCTTCTATGGTGAACAACCGCAAACGCGCTTGTTCTATCAACTGGCCTTCGTCACCTCGGGCCTGTTTGTTCTGTTCTCCGCGCTGACCATGCCCGCCGTCGCGACCTTTCGCGCGGTTCGGATCGTCTTCCTGTTCATGCTGCCGCTCTTTCTCGGCGTGGTGCTGACCACGTCATCGCACAGTCCGGCCATCAGCCTGCTCCACGTGCGCATCGGCACGGTGCTGTTCGTGCTCCAGGGGCTGCTCGCGCTGTGGCTGGCGCTTATCGTCCATCGTGACTGGCGCAATCTTGCCCTCGTCGCCATCCTGCTTCTTGGCGCGGCCATCACCCTGGCCTCGTTGTATGTCATCATCCCCTACCTCATCCACGGCCAGGTCCTGTACCTGCTGACCTTCGGCGTTATCGTCGTTTATTCGCTTACACGTTTGCGTGCGCGATGACGCGTGCCGGATAGTCCCGAGCGTGACTTGATAGGCACTCGCTAACCAGGGGGGAAAGTCGCTGAACAATAACAGATAACAAACACCCGCTAGACAAACATATGTATTTGTGCTATACTGCCACCCGTACCGTGACAATTACATACCGTTCGTCCAGCCAGCTCCCTACGGACCAGGGCATCTTATACTAAGCTATTGAAAATTCACAATCTTTTATTTGCGCTGCAACCATCCGCATGCCCGATCGTTCGTAGTAGCGCTGCAGCCACGGCAAGGCCCGTCCGCATAAGCATTCCGGCCGTAGTTCAGTAGCTTGGTTCTCCAGGACCGAGTGGGTGATTACCCCCCGTTTGGCGAATATGCACAAATTTAGGGGGTAACGCCGGGGGGTAACGGGGGGTAATCACCAAATCGTGCTCGGTACTCGTATTCGAAATCCTGCAACCATCTGGGCAGCCTTATCGCCGATTCCGCCGTGCACGCTCAAACTCGAACAGATACACAGACGATTCATTCGGCACCCCGTAGACCGGCATGCCATTGGTACGGAAGTTCGGCCCGCGCGGACTGTAGTAGCGGTAGAAGTGTGGGTCGCGCTCCATGATGACGCCTGGATGCCCCCAGCGCAGGCGCACAACCGGCGGTGCAGTGGGCCGAATGAGGACGGGCACGTACCCCGGCGCGTTCACCACCAGATCGTGATATCCGTAGTACGGGTATTCGCCGGCGTCATTGTACAGTACCTGCGGACCGGCGGACGGCAACACCGCGTTCACCGGCGGCAGCGGCGCGGGCGGCGGTGTCGGCCGCGTTGTCATGCGCAGTTGGTAAATGGTCGAGCTGGCCTGGGCGGTCACCCAGAGCAGCGCCAGCGCGAACATGAGTACAAATCGCATAATCGGGCCTCCTCAGCCATGAATCAGACCTGCTGAGTGGAGCGTTTCCGAATGTGATGGCCGTATGCGCAGACGATGTGCCGGTTCCGTTACAGCGGGGGCACGATGAAGCGCGCCGTTGCCGTCCAGGGGAAATCGTTGGTGAGATCGAGCGCGGCGTGCGCGGCGGTGGTGGCGTCCGGGCAGATGCCGCATAACGCGGAGCCGCTGCCGCAGAGGATTACACCCAGGCAGCCTTCTTCCAGCATGCGTTGGCGACCGCGCGCCAGTTCCGGCAGCAGCGCGAAGGCCGGGGCTTCCAGATCGTTCACCAGCGTTCGCGCGATGACAGTGGCGTCACCCGTATGCAGCGCCGCGATCATGGCCGCTGTCTCTGGCAAATGTTCGGAAGACGCATGCGCCGGTTCGGCATGCAGGCGCGCGTAAACATCCGCGGTGGAGAGTCCGGCGGCGGGTTTCGCCAGCACCACGTGGCCGGCCGTATGGTGCAGCACCGGGACAACAGTCTCGCCCCGCCCGCGTATGACCGAGCAGGGGCCGTCGAGGAAGAACGGAACGTCTGAGCCGAGCTGCGCGGCCAGCGCCGCCAGCCGGTCAAGCGTTAACCGGATGTTCCAGAATTCATTGAGCGTGGCCAGCACCGCCGCCGCGTCACTGCTGCCCCCGCCCAGTCCGGCCCGCATGGGAATGGCCTTCTCCAGGTGAATCTTGGCACCACGGGGCGGGGTCGGGCAGTGCGCCATGAGCAGACGAGCGGCGCGCACCGCCAGGTTGGCCTCCGTTTGCAGCGCGGGATCGGAGCTGGTGAAGACCAATCCATCAGCGTCCGCGATGGTGAGGGTGTCCGCCAGCGTGAGCATCTGCATGACGGATTCCAATTCGTGATATCCGTCTGGACGCTTGCCGCGCACGCGCAGCGTCAGGTTGATTTTCGCCGGAGCAGGCACTTGCATGGATATAGCCTACAGGAGACGACGCGCGCTGGCAACCCCGTATGCTGTTTGCCTGTACGCATACGGGCGCATCTGGTAGACTCAGCGCATGGCAATCGCTCAATCTCGTCAACTGGCACTGGAAGTGCTGCTGCGCGTCGCGGGCGGCGCGTCGGCGAATGCCGCGCTGGATGAGGCGCTATCTCACGCCAACCTTGATCCGCGCGACCGCGGCTTCGTCACCGAACTGGTGGATGGCACGCTGCGCTGGCAGGGGCGGCTGGATTATCAGCTCGCGCAACTGGTTGAAGAACCGTTGGCGAAGCTTGATCCGGCGGTGCTGCATATCCTGCGGCTGGGGGCGTATCAACTCACGCGTTTGGAGCGCGTGCCCGCGCACGCGGCGGTAAACGAAGCGGTGGAACAGGCGCGTAAGCGCGCGCACGAAGGTGCGGCGAAGCTGGTGAACGCGGTGCTGCGCCGCCTGGAGCGGGAGAAAGACGCGTTGCTCTTTCCTGATCTGGCGGATGATCCCGTCGCGTATCTCTCGGCGGCATATTCACACCCCGCATGGCTGGTAGAGCGCTGGTTGGCGCGTTTTGGATTACAGGAGACGGAGGCGCTTCTCGTGATCAACAATACGCCTCCGCCACTCACGCTGCGCATGAATCGCCGCTGGGTTACGCGCGAGGGGCTGCAGGCGTTTTTAAAGTTGCGCGAGATCGAGACCATCCCGACGGCCATCTCGCCGAACGGGCTCATCGTCACCTCCGGCGGCAATCCCCGCCAGGTGGACCTGTATGACGAAGGCCTGTACAGCCTGCAGGGCGAAGGCTCGATGGTGATGGTGGAACTGCTGAAGCCGGGACGCCACCGCGCCGGCTGGGATATGGCGGCGGGCGTGGGCGGTAAAACGACATATCTGGCGGAATGGGTGGACGACACCGGCTCACTGCTGGCGACCGATACGTCAGTAGATCGGCTGAGTGTGCTGTGGCGAGAACTGGAGCGGCTGGAGCTGTCCTCCGTACGCGTGGAAGCCGGAGATGCCCGCACCTTTTCAGTCGAGGCGGAGAGCATGGATTACGTGCTCCTCGACGCGCCGTGCAGCGGCACCGGCGCGCTGCGCCGCCAGGCTGATGCCCGCTGGCGTAAGACGCCCGAGCAGCTAGTAGAGATGGCCGCGCTGCAGCGCGAACTGTTGGAAGCCGCCGCCCGCGCCGCGAAGCCCGGCGGCCTGCTGCTTTACTGCACCTGTTCGCTGGAGCCGGAGGAGAATGAAGAGGTAATGTCTCTATTCCTCGCAGACCATCCTGAGTGGTCGTTGGACGTGGAGGGCATCACGCACAAAAGCCTTCCGTCGGACGCTCGTGACCTCGCTGGATACGTGCGCCTGCTGCCCCAGCGGCACGGTACCGACGGCTTCTTTGCCGCGCGGCTGAAAAAAGCCGGCGCATAACGAGCGGTCTATCTGGTATACTTGAAGAGCGGAGGATCGTATCATGGGATTCTGGAAATCCATACTGAGCTTGTTGCAGTATGCCCCTCTTGTGATGGAAGTCGGCCGCACCTTTACCGAGCAGAAAGGGCCGCCGGAGGGACAGGAGGCTTCGCAGCAGATGCTGGCTGCCCTGCGCAAGGAGACCGATACGCGCTTCGAGGATGCGGCGAAAGAGATTGGCCACCTCCGCGAACGCCTGCGCCATGCCGAGATGGCCATCATCTCCTTGCGCGCCTGGATTGCGATCGGCATTCCGGCGCTGGGTATCCTGGTTGTATTCCTGATGATTCTGGTGCTGTCCAGAGGGTAAAAGACCGCTATGGACCTGTTCGACACCACTCTGCCCGCGTCGCAGCAACCCGCGTCCCGCGCGCCGTTGGCGGCGCGCATGCGCCCGCGCACCCTGGATGAATTCGTTGGCCAGGAGGAGGCGCTGGGACCGGGCAAACCGCTGCGTCGGGCGATTGAGGCGGATGAGCTGACATCAGTCATCCTCTGGGGGCCGCCCGGTTGTGGGAAAACCACCCTCGCCTCGCTCATCGCCAACCATACCGACGCCCATTTTGAGCCGTTCAGCGCCGTCACCTCCGGCGTGCCGGAACTGCGGAAGATCATCAAGGAGGCGCGCGACCGGCGCAAGTTCTACGGCAAGCGCACCATCCTCTTTGTGGACGAAATCCACCGTTTCAACAAGGCGCAGCAGGACGCCTTCCTCCCGGTGGTGGAGGATGGCACCATCATCCTTATCGGCGCCACCACCGAGAATCCGTATTTCGAGATCAACGCTCCGCTGCTTTCACGCTCGCGACTGGTGGCGCTGCAACAACTCACCCCGGAGGGTATCGCCACCATCCTTGACCGCACCCTTACCGATGAGGAGCGCGGGTTGGCGCATTACCAGCTCACCCTCACCACTGAGGCGCGCGAGCATATCCTCACTTTCAGCGACGGCGACGCCCGCAAGGCGCTGAACGCGTTGGAAGAGGCGGCGAAGCTGACGCCGAAGAAGGGCGCCATCACGCTGGAGATCGCCGAACAGGCGGTGCAGCAGCGCGCACTGCGCTATGACAAGGACGGCGACCAGCACTACGACATCATCTCCGCCTTCATCAAGGCAATGCGCGGCAGCGATCCGGACGCCGCCTTGTACTGGATGGCGCGCATGATCGAGGCCGGTGAAGACGCGCGCTTCATCGCCCGCCGCGTGGTGGTGCACGCCTCGGAAGACGTCGGCATGGCCGACCCGATGGCGCTGCAGGTGGCGG
>JAKIYB010000274.1 GCA_022708765.1 Armatimonadota bacterium
CAGCCTCGGTGTCCGTCGAGACGATGGGGACATCGCGCACCAGCAGTGCGGTGGCGGGCGCGGGGATGGGGAAGCAGCCGTGCGCGCAGGTGACGAAACCCCGCCCCAGCGGCAGCGGCGAGGCGACCACCCGCTCAATGCCCAGCGCGTCAATGCCGATGGCCGTCCCGACGATATCCACGATGGCGTCTATGGCGCCGACCTCGTGGAAATGCACCTGGTCGGGCGTAGTGCCATGCACCTCCGCTTCCGCCTCGCCCAGCCGGGTGAAGATGGCGGACGCCAGCGCTTTCGCGCGCTCCGAGATGCCGCTGGCCTCGATGATGCCGAGGATATCCGTCAACCCCCGATGCGGATGATGGTGGTGTCCATGCTCGTGATGGTGGTGCTCACGCACCTCCACATGCGTGGCGGCGATGCCGCGTTTGGTGACGGGAGTAATGTGCAGCTCCCACCCCTCCAGCGGCAGTGTGCGCAGGCCGGCCTCCAACGTCTCGCGCGGCAGCCCACAAGCGAGCAGCGCCCCCAGCGTCATATTGCCGCTGATGCCGGAAAAACAATCGAAATAGGCGATACGCATGGGTTGCCTCGTTATACTCGTGCTCGTGCTCGTGCTCGTACTCGAAACCCTCGCTTCCCTGCTGACGGGGGGGTAATTCGGTGACAGCCAGCCCCGATGGCATCGGGGAGGCAGTCACCGAATTACTGAGCATTCACAACACGCTATACATTACCGTACTTTGGCTTCACATCTCAGGCGGTGCAGCCGACGCCCGGAATGATTCCGGGGTACTCGCGCGGCTCTAGCAACCGCTTCCCGTCGGTAAATCCTTCCGGGCGGTCTTTCAGCCAGTCAATAAGTTGCCCGCGCCAGTGCGCGGTTGCGTCGGGTTGGACGGCGGCCAGGTTGTTGCATTCGCCGGGGTCGGTGTCCAGATCGAAGAGCTGTTCGGCGCCGGTGAAGGGGCGCCAGATGTATTTCCAGCGCCCGTCGGTGAGGGAGTGGAACGCCTGCTCTTTGCTGTAGCATGGCGAGTGCTCGCCGGGCAGCACGTCGCGCACGCGGTCGCACTCGCCGCGCACCAGCGGCAGCAGGCTGCGGCCATCCAGCCCGTCGGGGATGGGTGCGCCGGCGGCGTCCAGCATCGTCGGCATCACATCCTCCAGACAGACAGGCGCTTTCGTGCTCATGCCCTGATTGATGCCAAAACCGCTGGAGCCGCGGATGAGCAGCGGCACCCGCGCCGACCCTTCATAGGGCTCGCACTTGCGGAAGTAGTAGTGGTCGCCCAGCATCTCGCCGTGGTCGCTGGTGAAGACGACCAGCCACTCGCGCCCTTCGCGATGGCTGAGGCCAATGAAGGTCTGAATAAACCAGAAGAGCTGATCATCAATGTGATTGATGAGGCCGTAGTACCCCGCGCGGGCGGAGCGCAGCGCCTCGCCGCGCAGGTTCACGCGCGCGGAATCCACCAGGTGATGCGCCGGCGGCGTCGGCCAGTCGCCGATATACGGGTCGGGCAGCGGGATGCGCAGGTAACGGTCCAGGTAAAACGCCGGCGGGATGAGCGGCGGGTGCGGCGCGTAGAAAGACAGCGTGAGGAAGAGCGGGCAACTGGCATCGCGCGCGTGGCGCAGGAAGCGTTTCCCCTCTTCAACGATCCACGCGGTGGGGTGCAGGTGGTCGGCCAGGTGCCATGGGCGCGCCGTCCAGCCATTCGAGGAGATGCCTGCGCTGCGATAGCCGCCAGCACCCGGAGCCTGCTCCTCCAGCCATTTTGCGTAAACATCGTGCAACTCGTACGTAGAGCCGTGCACCATGTGGTCGTAACCGTAGCGCTTGTCCGGTGGCTCCTGGTGCATGGTGCGCCCTACTAACTCCGTCTGATATCCCGCGTCATGCAGCGCCTGTGGCAGCGTGGGCGACGACGTGATGGGGTGGCCGACGAAACCGCCCAATCCGTTCGTGGCGGGATA
This sequence comes from Armatimonadota bacterium, assembly GCA_022708765.1. GTDB lineage: Bacteria > Armatimonadota > Hebobacteria > CAIYQO01 > CAIYQO01 > JAKIYB01. Next base: position 1,978 of record JAKIYB010000274.1, read on the forward strand.
TTGCCCGGTGAGCAGCGCCCGCCGCGCGGGGATGCAGGACGGGCAGGTGGAATACGCCCGCTGAAAATGCGCTCCCTCGATGCCCAGCGCGTCAATATTCGGCGTGAGTACGGCGGGGTGGCCTTCCAGCGACAGGGTGTCGCCCCGGTGCTGGTCGGTCATGATGAGCAGCAGGTTCGGTTGCTCTGGCATGCACTTCTCCTCCTGATGTTACCTTTCAAGTCGTCGGAACGATTTCCTGCCGTGTTCCGAAAAAGGGTGGCAATGCAGCTCTCGCTTCGCAAACCCTCGTGCGTTTTTCTCCTGATGTTCGCGGGAATCGTATGAGGAGGAGCGCTCCCGCGCTCCGCCCGCCCGTTTCCCCGCGCGCGGCGCATGCTTCGAATGGAAGGTGTCCCATGCGCGTGTTCTGGTTCTGTCTTCTGTTGCTGTTCTGGTTAACGTCATCCGTTCGGGCGGGCTTTTTCCCCGACGTGCCTGATGGCACGCGGCTCAGTCGCGACGTTACCGACGCCGCTTATCACCAGTTGATGGAAGGCTTCCCCGACGGCGCCTTCCGACCGGAACTCCCGCTCACTCGCGCTGGCGCGGTGATGGTCTACGCCCGCCTGCTCAGCGTGTCGCTGGAGGGCTTCATGGTGCTGCCCGGCGCATCCGTTTCGCTGCCCGAATACGCCGATGTGCCGCCGGCGCATTGGATGCGCGCCGCCGCCGCCTACCTGGCGGAACGCGGTATGCTGCCGCCGGTGGAGGGGGACCGCTTTGTGCCGGAGGGACCGGTCACCCGTGGCGAGTTCCTGCGCGGGCTGTACCGGTTGATGCACGAAGGCGCGCTAAGTGATGACGCCATCGCCTGGCTGAATGACCGCTGTCTGCTGCCGGACGGGTGGGCGACGGCGTTTGATGTCCCCATCACCCGCGGCGAGGTGGCGCGCGCGCTGGGCGATGTGCTGTTATATTTGACGCAACACGCGATGACTGAGGGCGCGATTACGCGCATCAGCGAGGCAGAAGACGGCCTGCGCTGGGTGGAGTTGGATACCGCAATCGGTCCTTGCCGGCTGGCGCTGCCGGTGGTCGGCGTGATGGTGGAGGGCGCGGATGCGTTGCGCGAGGGCCAGACAATCCGCACCATCAGCGATGCGGTGAACGGCGGCGGCACGAAGTATTACCGGGTGCGCAAGGTGACGGTGCTGGGGGAAGCAACGAATTAGTTCAGTCGCTCCCGCCGCTCGCGCGCGGTGGTGAAGAGCGCTTCCAGGTGCGCGGCATCGCGGGACGCGAGCGCTTCGCGCCAGGCGCCCAACTCCTGCAGTAGAGTGTCCAGCGCGGCCAGGATGTAGTCGCGGTTGGCCAGGCAGATATCGCGCCACATGGCCGGGCTGCTGGCGGCGATGCGCGTAGTGTCTTTGAAACCGCCGGCGATGAATGGCTGCAGCGCGTCCGCTCGCGGATGCCCCAGTACCACGTTCGCCAGCGCCGCCGCCACCACGTGCGGCAAATGGCTGCTCAACGCCACCAGTTCATCATGAAAACCCGCCTCGATGGGTAGCGGGATGGCGCCCAGTGTCTGGATCAGTTCAACCAGCCGTTCCGCCGCCGCCTCCGCGCCCGGCGGTACGCAGACCGCCCACGTCGCGCCCTCGTACAGGCCCAGCCGCGCGTGCGAGAGTCCTTTGCGGTCGGAGCCGGCCATCGGGTGTCCACCGACGAAGAAGATGCCCGTCGGCAGCGCTGTGGCCGCATTCATGATGACCCGTTTCGTACTGCCCACGTCGGTAACGACCGCCCCCGGAGCCAGATGCGGCGCCATCTCCAGCAGTTGCGCCACGATGGTCTGCACCGGCGTGCAGAGCACCACCAGGTCCGCCCCGCGCACGGCGTCCAACTCGCGCGACAGGTGGGTGAAGACGGGCGCGCCGTCCATGCGCAGCGCTGACGCTTCACCGAGCGTCTCCGCGCGCCGGGCGATGCCGGTAATGGTCATCGCCGGAAAGCGCTTCCGCAGGTCCAGCGCCAGGCTGCCGCCCAGCAGGCCGAGTCCAATAATCGCGGTGTGATTGAATGGCATATGCTATGACTCACAATAACGGACGTGCATAAGTCTGTAAAGTGACGAAGCCGTTCCCTTCGCGCGGCCCTCACCCCCGGCCCCTCTCCCAAGCTTGGGAGAGGGGTGACTGAAATCATAACGGAAGCAGTCTTCGGTACTCATCGCTCGCCCTCTCCCAATTCTGGGAGAGGGGCCGGGGGTGAGGGTCGCGCGAAGAAGCCGGCACCGATGTCCCGCATACTATTGAACGGGTTCTCTGGATTCCCCTCGCTTACTCCCGCACCCGCGCCGCGATATCCCGCCGGAAGGTCATCCCCTCCCACGAGATTTTGCCAACCGCCGCGTAGGCGCGGTCGATGGCTGAGGCGAAGGTGTCGCCGAGGGCGGTGACGTTGAGCACGCGGCCGCCGTTGGTGACAATCCGGTCGCCTTCCCGCTTCGTGCCGGCGTGGAAGACGGTGACGTCGGGCAGGGTGCCAGCGGCGTCGAGGCCGTTGATCGGCTTGCCTTTGGCATAATCGCCGGGATACCCGCCGGAGGCGAGCACTACGGTGACGGCTTTGCGCGGCGACCAGCGCGGCTCTACCGCGCCAAGCCGGCGGTCCACCGCCGCTTCCAGCAGGTCGAGCAGGTCCGTTTCCAGCCGCGGCAACACCACCTGCGTCTCCGGATCGCCGAAGCGCACGTTGAACTCCAGCACACTGGGGCCGGTGGGCGTGATCATCAACCCGCTGTAGAGCACGCCGGTGAAATCCACCGCGCGCAGCATCGGTGTGATGACTTTCTCTTGCGCAAAGTCGAGTAATTCTTGCGGGAAGGTGGGGATGGGCGAATACGCGCCCATGCCGCCGGTGTTCGGCCCGCTGTCGCCCTCGCCGATGCGCTTGTAGTCCTGCGCCGGGGCCAGCGTCACGAACTCCCGACCCGCGCAGATGGCCAGCAGCGAGACTTCGTAGCCGCTCAACCGCTCCTCGATGACGATGCGGTCACCGGCGCTGCCGAATTCGCGCGCCACCATTGTCTGGCGCACGGCGGCTTTCGCGTCCGCGCGGTTGTCGCAGATGAGGACGCCCTTGCCGGCGGCCAATCCGTCGGCCTTCACCACCCATGGCTTGTCGGCCGGTTGCTCGTGCAGCCAGCCCAACGCGGCATCGGCGCTCTCGAAGACGGCGTAGTCGGCGGTGGGTACGCCGGCGGCGGACATCGTCTCCTTGGCGAAGATCTTGCTGCCTTCCAGGCGTGCCGCGGCTTTGTTCGGGCCGAAGACGCGCAGCCCGGCCTCGCCAAAGGTATCCACGATGCCTTCAACCAGCGGCGCTTCCGGCCCCACCACCGTCAGCCCGATGCCCTCGCGCAGGGCAAAGTCGCGCAGCGCGGGGATATCCGTCGCCGGAATCGGCACGTTCACCGCCGTCCCGCCGTTGCCCGGCGCGCAATACACCGTCTCCACCCGCGAGCTTTGCGCCAGCTTCCACGCCAGCGCATGCTCCCGCCCGCCGCTGCCAATGACCAATACTTTCATAACAACGCCCTCGTGCAAGAATGATCGTAGTAAGGCGCACAACGTAAAATGGGGACTGTCCCCCTGAACGTCGGAATCAGATGATCAGCAGGGGGTATACCGGGACTGTCCCCATTTTATGTTTATTCAACCGGCGGCTAACCCGAACGGCACTCCGCTGCGGTGCGTTCTTCACTACGAACTCTATCATCAGAACTTCGCTTTAATCCGCGCCACCGCTTCCGCGATGCGCGTTTCCACGTCTGTCGCCGGCAGCGTCAAGGCGAAACGGACGAAGCCCTCGCCGTGGGCGCCGTAGGCGGAGCCGGGTGTCGCCAGGATGCCGCAGTCCTGCAGCAGCTTCATCGCGCAGTCGGACGCGCTCATGCCGTTCGGTGTCGGCGCCCAGACATAGAAGGCGCCTTTCGGCTTCTCCACCTGCCAGCCGGCGGCGTTGAGGCCGTCCACCAGCAGGTCGCGGCGGCGGCGGTACATCGCGCGCAGGTCGGTGAAGTAGGCGGTGGTGTCGGTGGTCAGCGCCACGGTGGCCGCTTCCTGGATGGCCAGGAAGGCGCCGGAATCCAGGTTGCTCTTCAGCTTGTTCAGCGCCGCCAGCGCGTCGGGATTGCCGCACGCCCAGCCGATGCGCCAGCCGGTCATGTTGAACGGCTTGCTGAAGGAGTGGAACTCGATGCAGACGTCCTTCGCGCCCGGCACCTGCAGCATCGCCGGCGGCACGCAGTCGTCCTCGTAATAGATTTCCGAGTAGGCCAGGTCCATGCAGATGAGGATGTCGTGCTTCTTCGCGAATGCTACCGCTTCCGCCATGAAGT